>JBBRVA010000292.1:0-9042 GCA_038247295.1 Caldilineales bacterium
GGGTCGTTGAGATGCTGCGCTACTGTTTCAGTTGAAATAAGCGTTGTGTAGGACAAGGTTAGCTCCTTGGTTTTATAGTGGGTAATAGAGATTGGAGATTAGAGATTGGGTATACGAAGACCCGGCTAGTACCCAATCTCTAATCTCCAATCTCCGTCATCAAATGTTCGGCAAAGAATTCCACAATCCGATTATAACAGACCACCTTATTCTTAAACTTGATCACATCGTGGCCTTCATCGTCAAAGACTAGATATTCCACTTGTTTGCCCTGGCTGCGCAACGCTTCTACCACGTCGTGAGACTCACGCTCGATCACGCGCGGGTCATTCGCCCCTTGTAACACGAGTAGTGGGCAGGCAAGATGATGGAGGTGGGTACTAGGCGAGCGTTCGGTGAGAAACTCTTTATCCTTTTCCGGATGGCCGAGCGCCTGGTAGAAATAAGTCTTCCAGGTTTCGGGAATGCGTTCCATAAAAGTGAAGAGGTTGTATGGGCCAAACATATCGCAGGCCGCCTGCCAGAGTTCGGGGTGGCGCCCCGTTAATGTGAGCGTCATATAGCCGCCATAGGAGCGGCCCATCACACCCACGCGCCCCATATCCAGGCGTGGATCCTGACGTAACTTTTCAAACGCCGCGACATGGTCCAACCGATCTTGGCCGCCCCAATCGTGATCAACGCGCTTCATATAATCCATGCCATAGCCTTCGCTGCCGCGCACATTGGGCACAAAGACAGCGATGCCATTGAGGGTGAAAAACTGGATCAGCGGCATCGAGAACCAGGTAAAATCCGGCCGCTCCTGCCCTTGCGGTCCACCATGAATATAGAAGACGACCGGTCGCCGGTTCGTATAGTCTAACTCTGGCGCCGGCAGATAGAGCCGCGCTGAAATGCGCAGCCCGTCATGGCTAATGTACGACGCATCTTCTCCTGTGGAAAGCAATTGGGTTGGGATGCCCAAGATGCGTTCGTTGGTCTGCGGAATAACTTCATCCCGATCCAGGATGTAAAGCTGCGAAGGTGTGGTCGCCGTGGAAAAGGAAGCCGCATAGCGTCCGCTTTGCGCATCATAAGTTAAGGCTTCGAGCGTGCCATTGCTTAACAAACCCGTGCCGCACAGCACGCGATCTACCGTAAAACGCAACTCTTGTTCGTTAAACTCACCTTCGTAAACCCAAGAAGCGCCGTCAATGTTGTAGGTCAGGCTATAGCGCACGCCGCTGCGATGCTCCACGCGCCCCATCTCACCTATTCCGGTATGAATTGTGCCGGTGACTGTTACCGGTTGTGCGGTAGCTGGTTGGGACAAGCCTAGATAACCCAGACCAAAACGGTCGTCGAACAAGGCGGTCGTGAAGAGTAAACCGCCGCCGGATGTAAATTCGCAGGGACCAATGCCATTAGGCGGCACAGTTTCGTCTGGTTGGCGGGCTTCGATCGGTTTGCCATAAAGTAATTTGCGTTCACTGGCGCCTGCTTGCCAGTGGTACAGCGTTACATCGCCCATCGTATAAGTATCCACCAGGATTGCTTGGGTATAATCGCGGTTGACGCCGGCGCAATAGTTTGCGTAGTGACTGCGGCCCATATCGGTCAACTCAAGTGTGTCCAGATTCACCAGCCAGGTCTGGTGTACTGGATCGATGCGCGGATCAACGCTAAAAATGGCCAGGTTGTACTTGGCATTGCAGTGGCTGCAAATTACCTGCTGGCTGGCAAACCGATCGCCAAAGAGCGGCTCAGGGATGCCGCCATCGATTGCGATCAACATTGGCTGGTAATTTTCATCGCCATCCTGATCGATCATGATCAGAATTTTGCCCAGACCAGGCAGAACGTAGAATAAATGATTACCCTCCAAATGATGCGGGTTTTGCAGCGCGATGTGGGGTGGCAACAACGGCTCTGGCACACTGCCGCCGATCTTCATCGTGTAGAGGCTCAGGCGTCCGGAAAGGTCACTGACAAAATAGAGGCGATCCGCAACCAACTGCGGCGCCAGAAAAAGGCGTGCTGCGAGCAGCGATTCGATGCGAAATGGTCGGTTCATAGAGTATCCTTTGTTCTCATCATCGAGTAAGCCATAACTTATGCGTTTAGCATTATACCATTTTGTGGCAATAGCGGGGATTGGCAATGGCATGGTAAGGCAATTCAACGTTGAACGCGGACAGCATAATTCACTGCCAATCAAAAAGCCCGCACTCTTCAGTGCAGGCTTTTTCTTAGGCATCTGGAAAATATTTTCTGCGCCAGCCGCGCTATGCGCTACGGTTTTTGAGCGTACTGTAGAGGCTGAGACCACAGTAATAGACGGCAAAAAGCAGCGAAGCCCAGACCAACCAACGGTCAAAGACTGGATATTGGGTTAAGATGATAATGTTGATAATGCCCCAGATCCCTGCCAGCGACATCGTCAGCTTTTGATGGAGTTTAGTGCGGGAAGGATAGACATATTTGATCGGCACAAAGACCAATGCGGTTAGCAACACTGTAATCGAAAGATTGATCCAGCCGTCCAAGCTCAAAATGAACATGTAGTAGACCATAATATTCCAATAGGAGGGAAAGCCCTTGAAATAGTGGTCATCGGTCTTGGCGTCATCCTGACAAAATTGATAGGATGAGGCGAGCAAAATGAGCACGGCGCCTACCAGCGCGTATTGGGGCGGCAAAATATCTGCTTCGTAGAGAAAGAACGCTGGCACAAAGACATAATTGAGAAAATCAATCATGTTATCCAACAGCGCGCCGTCAAATTCAGGCAACACGGCTTTGACCCGGACACGGCGCGCCAACAAGCCATCAAACGAATCTACAAAGACCGATGCCGCCATCCATGTAAAAGCCAAGAGCCATTGATGGCTGGAGATGGCAAGGATAGACAGCAGGCCCCAAATTGCGCCGCTGGCGGTAAACAAATGCGTGCCCCAAGCGAGAAGCTTGCTCAACTTGGAGGGCGACCAATCTTCGGGCGTAGCGTCTTGATAGATATTTTCCATAAGTAGATTTCGATTCTCTGCGAACAAGTGGACCGGATGCGAAGTTGATGGCACAAATTGTACCACACTCTTGCCATTCTGAATACTCTACAATTTGCTTTCAAAGCGATAGTTGAGGTGCAAAGATTGTAGCACACCAATGTCAGCTTAACCAACGCTGACATCAATGATCGTAATTCATTGCCCGTGCGTCTATACTTGATGGCAACCAGCAAAATCTAGGATTCGGCCGCGTCGCGTTGCTGATGCTATACTTATTACAACATGTTTAACGGCGTGTTTGACGGCGTGCCTTTGCAATTCACCTTTCTAGAAGCTCAAAGCTGCTAAGAAGGTTTACACACGCTGAATCTCTTTGCGTGCTTTGCAGTTCAAACATGCTTTTTGTAGAAGATAGTGTCATTTATTCGGTAAGGTCTATTTGGTATGGCACAGCGCATGGCAGATCGTATGGCAAATAGTGACGCAACACCCGCATCCCAATTTACAACCGGCGAAAGCGTACGCGCCCGCAAACGGGTGGCAATTGGGCTAGAGCCACAACGCCCGACGGCTAAAGTAGCGCCCCTGCGGCCACCCGTCGAAGCGGAAGGTGGCGGATGGCGCTGGTGGCCCGTGATCCTGCTCTGCGCCGTCATCTTGGCCACTTTGCTCTTGATTATGGCCCGCGCGCTTCACTCGCCCACTGATTGGCAGCCCGTGCGCCAAAATGTTCTCGAACTGTTTTCTCGCCCTTGGTCCGGCATTACGATTGAAGAATTGGCGCGGCGCACTCGTGTCAATGAGAACTTTACGGATCAAACCCGTTTGCTGGCGTTGAATGAACAGCCGGATCGTTGGTGGATGAATGTTGTGCCAGATGAAGGTGTCTACCGGCTGAATGTTTGGCCCGGCCAGGTGGCATGGAGTACCCTGGGCATGCACCCACCTGCTGTCTTTCGCCTGGAAACAGCGTTGTCCATCGCCCCAGAAACTGCAGACGGCTATGGTGGGCTCCTGGCCCGTTACCAGGATCCGAATAATTTTTACGCGTTTGTGATCGATGGCGAGGGCCAGTTCCAAGCCCAGGTGTATCAAAAAGGCAGCATCGAGATCTTACAGCCTTGGATCGGTCTTGACTTTTTGCATGCGGCCGGCCAGAACAATCTTCTGATGCTGGTCGACAACGGCGCGAGTATGCAACTTTTTCTGAACAATGTGTTGGTCTTCGAGGTGCTAGAACCCCGCTTGCCAGCTGGCAAGGTCGGGGTTCTGGGAGGCGCCTCGCCTACCTCGATTGCCGAGATCAACGTCGATTGGATCAAAATGGATGATGTAGCCGAGTGACGAAGTGTCCAGAGAGTGGTGAGTAGAGATTAGGTGAATAATATCCAATCTCTACTCACCACTCTCTGTATCACTTTTATCTATACTAGTACACTTGGGCGTAAGTAAGACAGTGAATCAGTAGGACAGTAGGACAGTAGGACAGTAGAACAGTGTTTGTACTGTCTCACTGTCCTACTGATTCACTACTGATTCACCGGAGAATAGTATGGTTATTTCCGCCCAAGTGTACTAGCGTACGCTGCGCAGTTTACACTTGGCTGGAGAGCACAAGCTATGGATGAATCAACCGTATTTCAACAATTTATAGATGCTATTGCCGCTGGTGATGATGCCCAGACGGAACAATCGGTCACCAGTTTGACGGCCGACGACGAAGCGAATTTGTTGACGCAATTGCAGGATGGAAATGCTGACGAACGCTGGTGGGCGGCGCGCGCGCTGGCCCACTGTGGCGGCGCAACGGCTGCACCCGTCTTGCTTATCCTCCTTACAGATCCGGCCCCAGATCTGCGGGTCGTGGCGGCCGCGGCACTGGGTGAGCTGTATGGGCGCGTACCAGATGGCGTGCAGCCTTTTCTGGACGACCTGGCGGCTCAACTGGCCGACGACGATGGGCGTGTGCGCCAAGCGGTTGCCGACACATTGGCGCGCTGTGGCAACGACGCCGTACCAGCCTTGGCCAAAGTGTTAGCGCGTGATCATCAAGGGGCACGCACGCGCGCCGCCTATGCCATGCGCAAGATCGCCACGATGCCCGCCGCTGGCCTACTCTATCGTCACCTGAATGACCCCAATTATCTGGTGCGCACCTATGCGTACGAAGGGCTCGACGAGATGGGTCTGCTGGAAACGATGCTTGTGACCTTCTGATGCTAGCGCACTGCGCTAGACACATAATAGACAAACTAAATCGATTTCGTACAATGGTGCATGTCGGGCGCACGAACACCAGTCTAACACCTAAAGCAACATTAGGACCGTTGTCGCAGCCGGATGGTGTACACGTTCCTTGCGTTTATGGCTTATTCAAGCTGTAATATGACAAACAAACGTACATTTTATGTTACTGGAGCGTACAATTTATGCAGATTATGCCAGATGTTGTGCCCGTTTCACAGTTGAGGGGTAACCATAAAGAAATCTTCAGCCAAATCGAAAAGGGGCCGGTGATTCTGGCTCAGCATAGTAAGCCTGCGGCAGTGCTGGTTTCTGTTGCCGATTGGAATGCACGCGAGAAGCGGCTCGAAATTCTCGAAGCGCGCCTTAGGTATCTGGAAATGAAGCGTCAGTTTGCAGAAACCCCCCCCAAACTGGTTTCCTTTGATGACATCGAGGAAAGCGTAAAGGCGCGTCGGTGAGGTACTGGACATGGCAAATCCCCCAATTCTATCGTGAAACTATTATCGAACTGGGGCGGGAAGGACATCCACTATGCCCGCCGCTGGTCACAGCTCGATCTGCTAGAAGAAGCGGTCCATCGCCAATTGATGGCCCTCTATGCCGAAGCAGGACAAATTGCCGCGGCTGTGCGCCAATATGACGAGTGTGTGCATCGCCTTCAGCAAGAGCTTGAGACGCCCCCCGCGGAGGAGACAACCGCGCTCTTTGAAGCGATCCGCACACGGCGTTTCCCCTTGCCAGACAAACCAACAAGCCAGCTGGATCGGCCTGGGCAAACGGATCAGCGGATGCCGCTTGTGCGCGTAGTGGCCACTGAACTCGAACCACCAGTCATACATTCCGTTCTGCCTGTTCACAATCTGCCGCTGCCGACGACGCCATTTGTCGGCCGCGCGCAGGAGTTGGCCGAACTCTTGCGCCGGCTGGCGGATCCGGCTTGCCAACTGCTCACCTTGATCGGTCCATGCGGGATCGGCAAGACGCACCTGGCGCTTGCAGCGGCGCGGCGCTTGCTAGAAACCAACCCCCAGGTTCCAACTTCACCCACCGCACCGCACTTTGCCGATGGTATCTTTTGGGTGGAGTTGCACGGGGTGCAGGGTGTCAGCGGGTGATTGCTGCGCTAGCTGCCGCGACTACTTTCCGTTTTTATAGCGACGTACCGCTGCATGAACAGATCCTTCGCTTTTTGAGCGAAAAAGAGTTATTGCTGATCTTGGATAACTTTGAGCATTTGTTAGATGAGGCTGCCGTGATGGTCCAGTTGGTATCCGACCTGCTTGCCGCCGCGCCCAGGGTTAAGCTGTTGGTGACATCGCGTGAGCCACTTAACCTGCAAGAAGAATGGTTTCACCCGCTGGGCGGGATGGCGCTGCCCAAGATCGAAAGACGGACGCCAGCCATGTTTGCCCCCAGCGCAACCGATGATCAGGTTGCCGACGCTGTGCAGCTTTTTGTCCAAAATGCGCGGCAGGCGCGGCCAGATTTCGATCCCGCTGCTGAGCGCGCGGCTGTGGCTCAGATCTGTCGCCTGGTGGATGGCGTGCCCTTGGCACTGGAGTTAGCCGCGACGTGGTTGAAGGTGCTGCCGTGCGCCAAAATTGCCGAGGAGATTGAGCAGAATCTGGATATTCTCACCGCGCGCCATCAAAACATCCCGGCGCGCCATCGCAGTATGCGCGCCGTGTTGGAGCAGGCTTGGCACTTGCTGGATGCCCAGGAGCAGCAAGTATTGATGCGGCTGACGGTTTTTCGCAGTGGCTTTACCCAGGCGGCTGGGGCAGAGGTAGCTGGTGCTTCGCTGCACACATTGGCGACGATGGCCGAGAAAGCACTGGTGCAAATAACCCAGGACCGATTGGCACGCAATCGTTACCCGATGTATGAATTGCTGCGTCAATTTGCGGCCGAAAGACTGGTCAGTTCGACCGGAGCCGCCGCCAAGACGCAGGCGCGCCACAGCGACTATTATCTCACTTTTCTACAGCAGCACGTGCCCTTCCTACTTGGCAAAGAGCAGCAACAAGCAGTGCAGGCGATTGGCGATTGGCGATGAGCTTGATAATCTCCGTGCTGCGCTAATGTGGGCCATTTAGGCGAGTCCGCAAAAATAACTATGCCAGGACGAGAGGAAGCGGAGCAATCGAGACAAACCATTTAGGCTGTTCCAAGAAAAGGAATCCCCTATGTAGAGGGAATCGGTGAAATGGTGACAAACCATTTTTCAAGACCGTTAAGGCGTTTGAATCGTTGTTCGAGTTGGGTCATGGCCTTCTGAGATAGTTTGGCTCCAGTCTCATAGATACGCTCAACCAAAGTAACAACTGGTTTCTGGGTCCGCCAAGTGAAAGTACGAGCAAAGGCAAGGACGGTCTCTATGGAGTCAAGCAGAGAGCCATTCCACTGTTGCTCCAATCCGCCCCAGACGCGTTCAACCGGATTGTACTTACTGTGATAGGGAGGATAGTAGGCAAGTTGCAAGTTGATTTGCTGTTGGTCGGCAAAGGCCACTAAACGATTCATCAGTTGGGCCCAGAGGGCACCCCGGCGACTATGGGTTTCTGGTCCGTTATCTGAGTTGATGAGCAATGTGGTCACCTTTGGGAAACGGTCTCGTACCTCTTTCCAGAAGGCCTCGAGAGAGTCAACAATGAAATCACTGGTAATTTTTGAAGTCGTCATGTAGAGAAAGAGTTCACCGAAATCGGGCAGATAAATACCGAAAGGAGTCATCGTTGCCTCGGGTTTGAAATCATGGTCAGCAGCATTCACGATAGTTCGACTCTTGCCGTTGCGGGAAAACGGACCGATCTTCACAGCTGCTTTGGCATCAATGGAGAGTCGTAGAATGGTCTCATCGTCCGCCGCAGCAGCATGCACTGTCTTTAACTGGTCAAAGATGGCATCAGTCTCAGCGATCTTTTTTTTGGCTGATTCTTCTTGACGGTTCTGAGTTTATAGCCCAAATCATTGATGCGCTGCCGTAGCACTTCATTGTCTGGCAACTGCTCTTCCGTATATCCTTGGCGTTCAATCAGTTGGGTTCGCACTTCTTGAACACTCAGTCGAGTATAAAGTCGTTCACTTTGAAAGGTGGCATCCGTTTGACTCTGTTCGTCCAAAATCTGTCTGAGATCTTCTAGCAATGTTGGCAACCGTTCTTCCGTTCGTTTACGACCTGGATTGGTGGGTCTGTCGGCGAAATCTACGCCGTTTTCCACTTCTTGGCGACCTTTGCGCATTGTCTTTGGGTCCCAACCTAGTTCTCTTGCACAGTAGCTTAGACCGCCATGACCTAGACTTTCTACGATGCCAGCCATGAACTTCCGACGAGCACTGCCTTTCAGATTTTTGACTGCTTCTTGGTATGTTGCTTTTAACTGCTCGCTCAATTCGATCTGCATCTTTCCCTCCTTGGGTTCAGAACCCTATTCTGACACCTTGTTTGAGGGATTCAAAATCTTGGAACAGCCTAATAACTTGAATTCAACCGCAGGCGCTCCTGGACGTAACAAACCAGATGGCAACTTTAACCGATTATACTGACTGGCCCCGGCCGTGTACAAAGAAGTGGTGCCAATGTAAACAAGTTCAGCCGGACGTGATACATCCTCACCTTTCATTTGTGAGGCAATTTCACTTCTTGCGTTGTTATAGCGCTTGCGGTAATCACGCGCCACTTGTGGCGAGCACATAAGTAATGCGGTAAGTTTGCCCGCGAGTATATGGTTATAGGGTGGAATCGCACCACAGACATTCAATTCTAATAGGCTGGTGCCAATATGACGATTCTTAATGGTCACCA
>JBBRVA010000293.1:0-9036 GCA_038247295.1 Caldilineales bacterium
GACCGTACCCGTATCCCCATCATCGATAAGGCAAAAACAAGCGATAAAGAATAACAGACGCGAAGATAGGAACGCGGCAAATGTACCATCAGTATACCTCTCTTGGTAACGATCGTGCGCTCAATCAATGCCAAGCGGTTCAGCACTGCTGTCACGAATAACAAGCCACAAGTAGCGTATGGCGCAGAGTAGTAATGTATTGACGCTCATTTGTAGTAGAGCTTATACACTATTTAAGCGTCAGATTGCACTACCAGAAGCTTATATTGTGCTTACAAACAATAGATTGAGCTATATGATATGGGTGTGATTCATTTGGGTTGAGGAGGCAGCGTTCTCTAACGCTGCTCTGGTCGCATTAGAGAATGCTCCCTCCTCGTTCAACTCAGATGAAACACACCCATATGATATGAAATAGGGTCAATTTGTTCTTAATCTTGTAGTAAATAACGGTTTCCTTTTTTTATTGACAAAACATGGACAACATCAGCGACTATAAATAATGAATGCCGTAAACTTGAAAACTCTGCCTTTGTGATTAGCCATATATCATGTGGACCTCTCCACAGCAACGTAGTTTTGGCTGATCAATCTAAGCCGTAGGTACTATGGGATCCTCCATTAAATAATAGGGCAACTTTTTTATAGACGATCTCAGATGCTTTTTGCAGCTGTAAACTTTGCCCTGGTCATTTTGGAGATTAAAAAGATTTATAAAAGCAATAATTAAGCATATATATTCTTAACTGAAATTCAATGTTCTTTTCTTCGGCCTAATATATTTTTGATATGAGTTTTAAAAAGCATATCAAAAGCTTTTAAAAAGCAATTATATAGATTTTTATGTTTTTGTAGCTTTAGAGCTAATTCTAATCGCAGATTAAGAGTATTATCGAAAAGCCTTAATTTAGCTAATATAAAGATGAAAATTGACTTGATAATTATGGAATAATTTGATGATTTGGTACCTTGGTACTATTGACTGTTTTGCTGCTTGGATGGAAAATAAAGTTATAGTTTTTATTTAGCAATTTGCACAATAGATGCAGATTGGGTATGAGGAAGATGTGAGGGTAACGTAAGTAGGATAAGGGTTGCTCAGACAGGCCACAAACCCAATTTTATGGTAAATGACAAGTGTAACCTAAGCGATGTTAAAGCTTATAATTAGCAAATATTCAGCAGATGCTCTCATTATTTGTATATGGCCTCAAGGAGAGCATGTATAACTGCATAGGGTCGAATGCATGACTTTGCCACACCGCAAAGGCTTAATTTGAGCATAGGCGTGGTTATGCTTTTCAGTGTGCTTGTACGTTTGCCATGCTGTCACAAAAATCTTTTTGGTTTTGGTGTATAGTGGCCGACAACGATACAATAGAGGTCTATCAGTTGTCTCCTCAATCAGCGCACACTTCGAAAAGGCGTGGACCATGTCGGACCGGCCAAAGCCAGGTAAAGATAAAGATTTACGACTTATACGGCAAGCAATTGACGAAACGGACAAATTTTACGGCTTATTGGCTGCTGAGATTGACGTTGCTCAAATACCCGATTTTTTGAGTTTCATTTCCGAAGCCATGCTAGTGACGATTGATCAGCTAGATTTTTTACACCAAATGCTTGATGATGCGATGTTAACGCCGGATGCAGTGATTGAATATAATCGCTGCTTGCGCGGCACATTACGGCTAATGATGCAGCATAAGCGTTCACAAGCAGAGTTAGTCCAGGTAACGCGCATGATCCAGGCCGCAGGCGATCAACTGAAATCGCTCTTAATTGTTAAGGATATACGTGCGAATCCTTAAGTCATGCTGTTACATATTTTGAAAGTGGGCTGATCGAAGAGATTTATCTAGATCAGATTAAAAAGCAATATTTTTAATGGCCACTATAGATTAATAAGCTGATCACAACGAAGATAACATAATGGCAGCTACGCCGCAACACATTTCTGATTTGTCAAAGAAGATCGCCAAAATCTGTCTGAATCTTCGTCCCTATCAATCGCTGGAGTATGATCCAGAGGATGGGATGCTAGTGATTATCACCGAATGGCTAGTGCCAGGTACTGCCGCAGATCAGATCTGGGAGATCTTAGCGCGTCGCAAAGATGATGAAAAGATTACGGTCCGACGCTATGATGAAAATTACAAAGTTACATTGGTCAAACGTTTGGCTGTGTAAACTGTAAGCCATCGCTAACCAAATACAATGGGTACGAGAATAACCGGCCCTGTCTACATGAGACAGGGCCGGTTATTTTTATTTAATGCCATATTACCAACATTTCATCGGGTTGCGTCAGAGGTGAGCTGAACTCATTTCTAGAGCAACGCCCAAGCTACTTACTCGAAACAAGGATGATTAGATGCCAACAATCAAGCTTTCAGTTGTCTACATGTTAGTTTTAACCGCTCTAATTTTGGGGGCATGTTTCAGTGCCATCACCCAGGGCGGCATTACGGCTTTGGAGCGTAGTACGGTCTCGTCAACGCCAGTTGCGGTTGCTGTTGGCGCAGAGCCTAGCAGGTTGAACCAAAACAACAATTTAGACAACCGTCTTCTCGTAGATCCACAACAAACCAGCACTAAAATTCAAGTGCAGGTCCAAGTCGATGCGACTGGCAATGCGAATGCCGAAGGAAGTGCAAAGGGACCTAATGAAACGAATGTGACAGCCAAAACGAATGGGGAGGGCAGTGCTGTGGCATCTGCCTTATCCAGCTTGCCAGAAGGGGTGGCAAATACGGTGCTGGCACTACCTGTGTCAACGACATTTGCCCAGGTTGCGCCGCTACAAACATCATCTGGCGTTGCAACGCCGGTCGCAACGCGCGGTCCACAGGCCGTCGTCAGCGAATCGATTATCAATCTGCGGCGTGGCCCTGGCATCTTTTACGACGTGGCCGGTTCGGCTGCGCGTGGTCAGGTCTTTGATATCGTGGCGCGTACCGAGGATTATCAGTGGTGGCAGGTTTGCTGTACGAACAACGAATTTGTTTGGCTTAACGATCAGGTCGTCTATGTCTATGGGCAGCTCAACACACTTGTGGTTGCGCCTACCCCTCGGTTGCCATCACAAATCCCAGGGCAAATTCCGGCGCAACTGCCCGCCCAAGCCAACACGCCGGCGCTCGTACCGACGTTGGCGCCGCCAACCGTTGCCCCCGTTCTGCCCACACCTGCAGCTACGCCCCATGCGTTTGAATTCGATCTTGTAGCGCAAGAGCAATTTGAGGAAACGATGACACCCCGCATCTACGCCTATATCTATGCTGGCGCCGAGGGATTAGGTGGGTATACCCTGCGGGTGCGCAAAGATGGCAATGAACTGCCCACCACTGCCTCCTCCTTCGGTGGCCAACCTGCCATGACATGGCCGTTACCGATTGCTCGCCAGCGCTTTTATAACTTAAAGCTTGAATACAAAGATATTCCTGCCGTTGGCAACTGGGAAGTTCAGCTTGTGGACATGGCTGGCAAGGTCGTGGGCCCGCCTGTTATCTTTCATCTGAACGGCAGTGAGCAGAATCAGGAAATGTATCTGCGCTTTCAGAAGCGCTAAATGCTGCTCGTTCGTTCCCAATTTACGCGCAATTGCCAATTATCAGTCTGTTGAACCAATGTTGCAAATATGGCCGACTACCAGCTTATGCTATAATTTTCGCATATAAGCTTCGTGTGTCAAAACGAACGAGGATTGTTCATCTATCGAGGAGAAAATTATGCCCTTTACTGCCTACTCAACTGTACGTGAGGTCTTGGCGAACCCTGCGGCGCGCACTATTATCGATAAACATATTCCCGGCGCATCAACCCACCCAATGCTCGATCAAGCCCTACACATGTCGCTGAGTGAGGTTGCCACGTATCCAGAATCGGGCTTGTCCCGTGAAAAGCTCCACGCGTTGTTGGCCGACCTGGCTCAGGTTTCGTCATAGCTCACGCTTTATCGTTGTTTTTCGTCCCCACGGGACGCATGACCCCATTAAACAAAACGTGGGATATAATCGGCTTGTTCGATTACATCCCACGTTTTGTTTCGTATAGTAATGGTGAGTATTACCTAGGTAGCCTTTAGCGACCCCAATCTACCATCTGTTCCCCGACGTACTGATATTGAAAGGGTAGGTCAACGGGCAAGGGGTGTTGATTGCTGCCATCGGCATTCATTACCCAAAGGCGCCAGACGCTCGCCGAATTGTATTGATCGCGATTGCTCAGGAAGACAATCTGTTGCCCATCTGGACTCCAGGCGGGGGAGACGTTGCTGGGTTGCGCATCAACAAAGGTCGTAGCAGGACGCGTTAAGGCCGTAAAGCCCGATCCATCTGGATTGACACTGAATATCTCCCAACGGCTGGCTTCACGCCGTTGGAAAGCAATGCGGCCGGGGGTGCCCTCTGGGCCTGGTTGCCAATCTGGGTCCATATAATATTTCTTGAATTCGTCGAAGGTGACCAGCCGATTGGCGTCTTGTGAAGCGTCGCTGGTGATCTGGATGCCGGCGGCTGAGCTATAGGTGATGCCGGCGTTGTTCCAATCGGGCTGGCCTGCGGTGTCCAAACCGGCCACATCGCGGTAATTGCCACCATTGGCATCAATGCGTGCCAGCCGGGGGCGATACTCTTTGATCAGGTCAAATTCCACCAAACCAGGTGAATCGGGGATGCACTGATAGCGGCCGGCATCTTCACTTAGATCGCGACATTTCCAGGCGTAGTCGGTGCGGATAAAGACGATCCAATTGCCGTCCGGGCTCCATTTGGGCGCAAAAAGTCCAGAACGCTCGGCGAAGATCTGATGCTCATCCGTGCCATCGCTGTTGATCACATAGATGCCATTTTCGCCTCCGATGCGCGTAAAGACCACTTTGCTGCCATCTGGGCTGATCGACGGATCAAAACCACCGGTCAGCAGGCGTAGATCCCCCGTACCTAGATCATAAAGGTAGATATCGCCACCCCAAGCTTGCTGGATGACTAGTTTGCCAGACAATCCCGTCGGGCCGGTGTTGATAGCCGTGACCGGGGCCGCGGCCACCGGCGCGGCCACAATACTGGTCGAGACCGGCAGATCGTTGATTGCGGTAGCGCTAAAAAGATAACGGGCCGCAACCCAGCCAAAGCCGTAGGCCGTGTCGCCAATTTCAATTTGGACCCAATCGGCGGCTTCATTGCGGCTCAGTGCCACATATTCGGCGCCTGTGGGAGCCTTGGTGATAACCGCATAGTCCATGCCGGGACCGGCGCGCACGTTGAGCGCTGAACTGGAGGTTGCGATGCGCACTGTTGGGCGACCATTAGCGTCCGCCGCCGCAACCTGCACAGGCGCTGCTGGGGCGGCCGCTGCTTGATCGACAGCCGCAGGTGGTGGCGCTTGGGTAGCGGGCACGCTGGCTTGCATGGCTGTATCTGCGGTGGGCGCCGGCGTGGCCGTTGCCGGCGCTGCAGTCGGCGTAACCGGTGCTAAGCTGATCGACTCTGTCGGTAGCGTGGCAACATTGACGGCGATCACATCGCCGGCGGCGACCCAACCGCTGGCACCAGCATCGCTTTGGACATAGAGCCATTGCCCGTCGCTGGAGCGGCTGCTTGTAGTCAGGTTGGCACCGGCGACCAAGGTCTGCACCGCGTTGCCATCCGTGTTCCAGATCGTGGCCCCACGCCCACTCACAATGGCGGTGAGGACAACGGCGGTTGGTGTGGGTGTGGGGCCACGGGTTGCCCGGCTGGTGTCAGCCGCCCAGACATTTTGGTGCAGATGGCTGAACAGCGCAGTTGACAGGATCGCCGTCATGATTAAGGCGAGGAGTATGTACACGCGCCGATGTGCTGGACGGGGTTCTTCCGCAGAGTAGTTTGTAAGTCGTTTCATGAGAACCGTTCTTGTTGAGGATATTCAGTGAGTCAGTCAACAGCAGTAAGACAGTGAGTCAGTACTATCCTACTGCTGTTGACTAACTCACTGCTGTTGACTGTCCTACTGTCTTCACTTATACCGCGCGGGCTAGCAACTGCGTTGCTCTATTGCGTTGTCGCAAAGGTGGCCGAGGCCGTCATGCCGGGGCGTACGGCGTCTAAATCATCGTCGGTAAAGCTGAGCGTAACGGGGAAGCCGACAAAGGCTGCCCCTTCCCGACTCACGGGAGCGATCTTCTCGACAACGCCCGTGTACATACGGCCGGGCAAAGCATAGATCGAAATTTCTGCCTCCTGGCCCAACTGGATCTGGCTGATATCTTTCTGCTCGACATTGACAACCAGCTTGATCTTACTGGTATCCGCCATCACCACAACTACGGAGCCTGCTGAGCCCACTTGACCAGGCTCGACATTGACTTGCAACACGGTGCCGGCAATTGGTGCGGTCACCCGCGCTTTGTTCAGATCGCTCTTGGCCTCTTCCAGATCGAGCAGCGTCCCTTCGACGGCAAGTTCGGCCGTGCGTAGAGCGGTTTCGGTGGCGCCTTGTTTGGTCTTTTCCAGGTTGGCTTCGGCCACGGCTACATTGGCGCGCGCCTCACCAATCGAACCCTCGGTGGGTTGTTCTTGCAGCTGCTTGAGCGCATCCTGGGCAGAATAGGCACCGCTCAAGGCAGATTGCAAATCGGCCACACTGGCCGGTTCGATTAATTCATCGTAGGCAGCTTTGGTCGATTCGTAGCTAATCGTTGCGCTCTGGAGGGCTGAGCCTTCGCTGCTGGTGCCAGCGTCTGGCTGCCAGGCGATTTTGTCATAGTCGCGCTGGGCTTGTTGCAAGGTTAGTTCGGCTTGCTTCAACGCCGCCTGCATCTGCACCTTTTGGGCGGGGGTGGGGCCATCTTTCAAATCATTATAGGCAGCCCAAGCCGCGGCCGAGCCACTTTCTGCCGCGTTGAGTTGGTCTTCTGTGGGGCCGATTTCTGCTTTGGCCAGCGCTTCTTCGGCTAGCGCTAGATTGGCCTCGGCCAGCGCAATATCACCGGCTTCTGGACCTTTAGACAGCTCTTCAAAGGCAAGGCGGGCGCCTTCTACATTCATTTCAGCCCGTTTGATTGCCGCTTCCATATCGGTCGTGTCGAGCGCAATGAGCAGATCGCCTTCGGTCACTTCATCGCCAACTTCGACCGCTACTTCGCTGACCTTGCCGTCCACATCCAATACAACTTGATATTTTGTGACCAGTTCAATCGCACCAACCGCACCCAAAGGTCTGCTCGCTGATGTAACTGGGGTGGTGGGAGCGACGGCGCGCGTTGGGGTAACGGTTCTGCTGGGCGCTGCATCTTCGGTTGATGTCATCTCTTCGCTGGATGTAAGATCCTCGGTAGATGTGACATCTTCACTTGATGTAATATCTTCTGTCGATGTGACTTCGTCGGTGGATGTGACAGTGCTAGTTTGCGCAATTGGACTGCTGGCACTGCGCAAGGTGTGGGGGATTGTGGCCGCCTGGGCCGATGATGAACTGATGCGGCTGTCGAATTGCATAAGCAATAGCATCGCGCACCCAATTAGAAAACATGCCAATATAATCATGCTCCGACCGATACTGCGAATCATTCGTTCCTCCTGAGGTTTTTGATTTTGGGCTGTCCGCACTGGACAGGTGCCTTGGTTAGTTGATTGCGAGGAGATGTACAGGGTACATGGCCGGTCGATAAACTTTGAATTGCACACTTTGTTTTAACTGGACCAGAAACTGGGGAAGGCTGGGCGGCGTGTACAAATGCTTAAACTTGGATGCACCAGCGAGCTTTGACCATGCACTCCTTACAAGACGGCAAGTGAATCATAATAATCATGTTACCATCATGGCGCGAGATGTGCAAGCAGGGGAAAACTGGATTGACCCAGTTTGAGTTTACCAGCTTTTCTTCCCCCTACTTGGGCCAGGTAAAGCGGAATGTCGTGCCACGACCTGGGCCAGATTCAACCCAGATCGTTCCACCGCAGTTGGTAATCGTTTTCTGGACAATGGCCAGCCCCATGCCGCTGCCTTCCACCTGGTCGCGCGGCTTCAAGGTTTGGAATAGCTCAAAAATACGCGTATGAAATTCTGGCGCAATGCCAGGTCCATCATCAATAATCGCAAATTCAATCGCATCTGCGTGTTCAGATGCCGCAACATGAATGTGGCCTTCTGGTCGATCATGATGTTTGATGGCATTGTTGATCAGGTTGCGTAGCACAGTTTCCAACGGCGTGGCTGCTGTACGCAAGATCGGCATCGTTGGGTCCATTGTAATGGTAAAACCGGGTGGTGGCGTTAGTAGCTCAATAATATTTTGAACCAGGGCGCGCGTATCTACTTGCTTACTTTGGCTCTTGATGCGGCCAACACGTGAGTAGGTCAACAAATCATTGAGCAACATCTCCATGCGTCGTACGCGCCCACTCAATTTAACCAAATGCGTCTGAGACACTTCCGGCAATAATTTGCCCGCGTCTTCGCTAATCCAACCAACCAGATGATCAATCGCGCGCAAGGGTGCTTTTAAATCATGTGACGCGACATAGGCAAACTGATCGAGCTCGCGATTGCTGCGCTGGAGCTCGGCGGTGCGCTCGGCTACGCGCTGCTCTAGCACTGCATTTAGCTGTTGGAGTTCTGCTTCTGCCTTACGCGTTTGATGATAGAGCCGCGCGTTGTCTAGCGCCAACGCCGTCCGATGCGCCACTTCTTGCGCAACAGCCAGATCGGTTGGCCCGTAACGCGGTTGGGATTTGCCACGAATAAAGGTTATTGCACCCAGGACCCGACCGTATGCTGCTAAGGGGATAATCATCGCAGATTGACAATCTAGCTGACTGAGAAAACTTTGATAGTCTGGTGCATCCGTTTTTTCCAGCATCAAGTTCGCTGCAAAATCTGGATAAATTTGCGCTTGGCCGCTACGTAACACTGCGGGTATGCCTGTCGATGCCTCTGCATCGAGTGGAAAGCGCTGCGCCCAGGCATGGACTAATGCCGTTTTGGTCGGATCGCGATGCGTTGCGGCCGCCAGCCGGATCGACTGATCTTCTTCGCGCAAGTTGATCAGACAAA
>JBBRVA010000294.1:0-8998 GCA_038247295.1 Caldilineales bacterium
CTATGGCATTCCCATCATTCTGGGGTTATTTGCCTTTGGCCGCACATGGACGAAGATGGGGCCATGGAATATTGGTGGCAGTTACCGCTTGGTGGCTGTGTTATGTGCAATTGCCGTGCTCTTCATTTTTTACATCGGTATCCAACCCCCCAACGATAAGGCGCTCTGGATCACGATTGCCTTTATTGCGTTGACGATTGCGCTGTGGTTTGGCCTGGAACGCAATCGTTTTGCCGGCCCACCGATGGGCGCGGAGATCGAGCGCCGCCAGCGTGAGATCGAAGATATCGAACGCACGCTAGAAGTCGGGGCAGATTAGGCGATAATAGGGAAACGGTTGACAGGAAACAGGATAGGGGCAACAGCCCAGGCCATCACTGTTTCCTGTTCTCCGTATCCCGTTTCCCTCCATCAGGCTGCCAAAAACTGGTCTTCTGCACGCAATTGATATAAGATGAAGCGCAAGCAAGTAGGGATTATTATCATTTATACAGCTTCAGTGAACTAACAGGCCTATGAATAACGTGCTTGATCTAACATCATTTGTCGCGCTGGTGGAATCTGCCACGCGCCGGGCCGGCTACGAAGTGATCAAACGAGAAGGGGCGTTACTGCATGTGAAACGCCATGATCACACCCTTCCCTGCAATCTGACCACAGCACACCAGGCTTATCTCAGTTCACCGAATCGACTGGACGATATTATCGACGCCCACCTAACTGTACTCAAAAATATGGCTTCCCCGCCACCGCCGCCGACCGAAAAAGAGGCGGCCGAATCATTTTTGCCGCTGTTGCAACAGACACGTTGGCTGCAAGAGACAAAGGCAACAGACGCCCTGCCCCTCTTATCCCACTCATTAGCCACAGGGTTGGTGATCACCTACGTGTTTGATATGCCGACACATCGAGCCTATGTCAACACAGAAATGGCCGAACGCATGATGGGCGAAGGTAAACTGACGCTGGCGACGTTGCACGACTACGCGCTTAACAATCTACGCCTGCGCACCAACAGCTACAAATACGAAACCCACGGCAAGGCCAACAGGTTGATGGTGACGTGTGAAACTCAGGATGGCTTTGCCGCGACCAGCATCCTCTTGCCCGAATTGATGATGCGCTGGGCCGATCGCATGCCTGGCCGCCTGCTGATTGGGATCCCCAATCGAGATTTCCTGATCTTGTTTAGCGACCGCCACCCCACCGGTATCGAAGACCTGTCGCGTCAGATCCGCCGTGATGCCAGCCAACGTTCGCATCCACTATCGGCGCGGCTATTGGTGTGGGAAGGTGAAGCGGTGCGCGAATACCAGCCATTGCATTAAGAAGAAGCAACCATGTTATCTGTGCCACAAGTTCGCTTGCCAAAGTTGCGCGCCCTCGATATCCGTCCCTACCAACACCAAGGTCAGCCCCATATTTTGCTGCGCGACCCCGCCCAGATTAGCGACCAAACGCTACTAGTGCCCCAACCACTGGCCGCCGTCCTGAATTTTTGTGACGGAAAACACGATGCCCGCGCCATGCGCCTGGCTTTTGAACGCCAATATGGCATGGTTTTGCCCGCCAGTTCGGTCGAGCAATTGTTGACAGCCTTGGATGAAGCCCTGATGCTCGACAATGAACAATTTGCGCTAGCGCAGACACACACGTTAGAGCGTTACCGGCAGGCAGCATTTCGATCACCAGCGTTGGCCGGCGCCAACTATCCTGCAGAAGCTGGCAAGTTGCGGCAGTTGTTAAACAACTATCTGGATGCGGTGGACGATGACGAGCCTTTGGTGGCTGGCTCGGCGCACGCCTGGCCGGGTGCATCCGGTCTGCTCAGCCCGCATATTGATTACATGCGCGGGGGCAATGTCTACGCGCAGGTGTGGAAGCGTGCGGCGGCAGCCGTTCAAGCGGCCGATCTGGTAATTATGATCGGCACGGATCACTATGGCAGTGACCCGTTTACCCTGACGCGCCAACACTATGCCACCCCCTATGGCTGTTTACCCACCGCGCAGCCCGTGGTCGATGCGCTGGCAGAGGCGATTGGCGAAGAGGCGGCTTTTGCTGGTGAGTTACGCCACCGCGGGGAACACTCGTTGGAGTTGGTTGCTGTCTGGCTTCATCATATGCGCAACGGGCAAGCGTGCGAATTTGTCCCAATTTTGAGTGGCGGCTTTCATCGTTTTATTCAAAACGGCGCTGCGCCAGCGGAAGACCCACTGCTGAATCGGGTCCTTGATGCGCTGCGCACAACCACCGCCAATCGTCGGGTGGTCGTGATTGCCTCCGGTGATCTGGCGCACGTAGGCCCAGCTTTCGGCGGCCGTGCATTAGATGACGCGGCACGTAACCGTCTGCGAGCCGCCGACGATGATTTGATCGAGCAGATGTGTGGCGGTCACACAGAAAATTTCTTCGCCTCGATCCGCGGGTTGCGCGATCAAAATAACGTCTGCGGGGTAGCGCCTATCTACCTGACCATGCGTTTGTTGGGTGCCACAGCCGGCCAATGTGTGGGCTATGCCACCTGTCCAGCCGACGACGCTAATACATCCGCCGTCACCATCTGCGGCGTCTTGTTTGGGGGATAGGGAGATTGGGAGATTGGGAAATATATCGTCTAGCCATTCTCCCTACTCCCTACTCCCTACTTCCTACTTTCAATCTCCCCATTTTCTTCTGGAACAATCTCTACGGTTGCAGCGTCATCTTCATGGTAAGGTTAGGTAGTGCGTGAACATAGAACTACCTGATCCATCAAAATAAATCCGTTTACCATGAAAGGAAGAGTATTCTATGCAGTCCCAAATGAACAAACGCTTTTTGACGCTTGGCGTAGTGGCCATTCTCTTCGTCGGTGCGATTGCGACGGGTATTTTCGGCTGGTCTACCGTGCCCGTTGTCAATGCCCAGGCACAGCCGCCCGCGTCACCCTTAGCCCGCACCATCACCGTGGTGGGTGAAGGCAAAGTGAGCATCGAGCCAGACACGGCCCGGGCCACGATTGGTGTTGAAACCGTCAGCCCGACGGTGCAAGAAGCCAGCACCGAGAACCGCACAACCTTGGAAGCCGTTCTGGCCGCCTTGCAAGAACAAGGCATTGCCGAAGAGGACATCCAGACGTCTGGCTTTAGCATCTATGCCGAACGGTATGGTCCCGAAGGCCCACTGCCCGAAGATCAGGTGAACTATCGCGTCAGCAACAATGTGTTGGTCGTAATCCGTGATCTGGACACCGTCGGTGAAGCCTTGGATGCCGCTGTGAACGCCGGCGCCAACAACATTTACGGCGTCGAGTTTAGCCTGGACGATCTGAGCACTGTCGAGTCTGATGCTCGCGCCCAGGCCATTGAAGATGCCCTTGCCAAGGCAGAAGACCTGGCCAGCTTGACTGGTGTGGCCGTTGGTGGTGTGGTAAGCGTCAGTGAAGTGATTGGCGGCAATGGTGGCTTCTATGCTGGCAATTTCTCGGAAGTCTCACGTGGGCTCGGTGGTGGCGGTGGCGCCCCCATTGCCCCCGGTCAGCTTGAACTTGTGATGCAGTTGCAGGTTGTCTACGAAATTACGCAATAAGTAGGGATACGGAAAACGGGATACGGGAGGCAGGTCGGTGAATCTCACCGTTTCCTGTATCCCGTATCCCGCTTCCTATTTCCCGTTTCCTGCTTCCCGTTTCCCCGCTTTTTCCACCACCAGCAGATGACTGAGGCCAAAGATCGCTAGCGGCGACTGCTCCAACGCATAGGTAACGCGACGCAGCCATTTGCCCAGGCCAGGCCGGCGCTGGACGATGTTGTCGTAACCGGGAAAGATTTGGGTATGTTGGATAATCCGCACCGGTTGGCCAATAAACAAGCTGCGTAAACCACCCGCCGTATAGGCGCGCACATGGGGCGCCAGCCGGTTGCGTAACCCGTCCGGCAGATAATTGATCAGCGGTGTGTTGCCGAAATGATAGATGCCCTGCCAGTAGTGACCGTGGGTTTCAAATGGATAGAGCCGGTTGGGGACGAAGATCACGGCTCGTCCGCCCGACTTGAGCGTACGTGCGATTTCAGCGGCAGCAAGACGGTCGTCCTGAACATGCTCCAACACTTCGTGGCTCAAGATCAGGTCAAAATAATTTGCTGGATAGGGCAAATGTTCACCGGCGGCAATTTGCAGGGCAGCTTGCGGTGCGTTCACCACGGCGCGAGCTAAATGTTCCGGCTCAATATCAATACCGTAGACTTGCTCGGCGTAAGGCTGGAGCGCCTTTACATACGAGCCCACACCGCACCCATCCACCAAGACGCGCCCCAGGGTCTGCGGCTCATTCGGCTTGGCCCACTGTAGAATCATGCCCAAACGTCGATCTTGCCCGGCACGCCAGACAAAGCTGGGGTTGCCACGCAAAGCAGCACGCGCGCCGTGCAAATCCAGGTTTTCGGTTAAATCAGTAGTCAAACGTCGTTTCCTTTAAAAATTACGATTAAGTAATTAGGTAATTGAGATTAGAAGATTTAGTCGAGCCGATCTCCTAATCTCCAATCTCAATTACCGATACTTATTTAGTCCCCACGTGCAGCGCGACCGTCCCCAACATCCGCTCGCGAAAAAAGACATGACGCAACCCGGCGCGCTCCATATCGTTGCGCAATTCTTCCGGCGACGGGAAGTTGACCGTGCTCTGCGGCAGATAGCTGTAGGCTTGGCGATCACCGCTGATCAAGCCGCCAATCATGGGGACAATGGCAAAGAAATAGAGCCGAAAGAGGGGGCCTAAAATCGTATTGCTGGGCGGTGTGATCTCCAGACAGACCACCCGGCCGCCAGGTTTGGTGACCCGCGCCTGTTCGCGAAAAGCTGCCGCACGGTCGACCACATTGCGGATCAAGAAACCACTGACTACGGCATCAAAGGTATTATCGGGGTAGGGCAAGGCAAAGGTATCCGCTTGTAGAAAAGGTAGTTCGCGCCCAGGTAACTTGCCCACGCCTGCCGCCATCATTTCGTAGGTAAAATCCGCGCCAAAGGCTTGTACGCTGGGAAAGCGGCGCATCCCTTCGTAGGCGATATCACCTGTGCCGGTGCCCACGTCGAGCAGGCGGCCGTGTGGAGGCAAGTCACAAAAGTCGAGCAGTTGCCGTCGCCAGCGCTGATCTTGCCCGGCTGTCATCAGCCGGTTCATCAGATCATAAGTGGGCGCGATGCGGGCGAACATGCGGTTGACGAAGATTGGTTTTTCGTTTACAGAAGGTAGTGTGGTCATAGGTTTTAATGATGATGCCTGTAGGCTATGTTATGCGCTATCAAATTGTACAAAATTAGGCTGTCACTGCGAACTGCATCTCGGTTGTTTTCTCCACAACCTTGGATGCGCGCAAAATTTCTAATCGGAGCAGCGTTCCATCATAGCCAAAATCGGCAATGACGCCCGGCCGCATTTCATCACTTTCACGAATTTCGGCATCACGTAGTGTAATCACAAGGGTGTCAGTTTCTTTATCGTAAATAACTTTCATCGCAAGAATCCCTTCAAATATCGAGCAAACTGCGAAGTCTTGTAGAGCGTCACAATAACAAGTTCAGCTTCATTCGGTTCGACGACAACGCGCAACAACATTTCCTGCTCTAACCCTTCGTCAAAATAACGTCGCATGTGGATCGTTCGATTGGGTGGATCAGGTTGAACAATTTCCGGATCACTGATAACCCGTTCTGCCTGTATGCGATCAATCTTGCGATCCACTAGATTTTTAAGCGCATGGCCGGTCCAACGAATCGAAGTCATATAGCGCGCTTTTGATAACGGCTGATCGCTGCAATTACACTGGCTGGATGATCCGCCAGCACGGCGTCTACACCCAGGCGCAGATAGTAGCCAATGCGCGGCTCCGGTTTTGGATCGAGCGGCGCACCGATCTTGCCCAGCCGGTGCGCCCAGGCCACATAGAGCGGATTGCTGTACAAAATTGGCCAGAACGGCCCCAACAATTGCGCATTACCGTTGGGCAACGGATTACGCAGCGTAATGTTACCCGTTGGAATGGCAGAGCTAAGCGCTTGTACACCTTTCACATGCAGTGGGTGAAAGGAGATCAGCGCGGCGCGGGCTACCATATCGGTTGCTTCTAACAGCCGCACCAGCCGCTCCGCATAGGCTGGATCGATAAAGCGCGGGTCTTTTAACTCCAGCAGCAGCGGGATTTGCGCACCCGTCTGCTCGATCAATTCCGCCAAGGTTGGCACGGCTTCATCCACGAGTGTGCCATCAGGTTTACGCGTGCGCAAACGCTTAATTTCCGCCAACGTGTGGTCTTGCACTGCGCCGTGGCCGTCTGTCGTCCGCTCCAGCGTGCGGTCATGGTGGAGAATAATTTCACCGTCGCGTGTAAACCGCAAGTCGGTTTCCAACACATCCGCCCCCTGCTGTCGGGCCAGGGCAAAAGAACGCAGCGTATTTTCCGGCTCGATCACCGGTACGCCGCGGTGGCCGACCACCAAGGGTCGCGTGCGCAGCTTGCGTTCGGCGTAGAATTGTTGCCAGTTTAGACCAGGGACGGTAGCCAGCGCATCTCTCCTCTGTTATCTTGTTTAGCCAAGACTATTATTTGCCACAGTCAGGATCGTACAACTCAATCCTGGTAGCATAATTGTACCACGAACAGTTGCTTGATCGAGCTTTTGAAAATCACCTTCTGGCAATTCAACCCGTTGCGGCTGCTCACCGGCATTGATCGCAACTAGCACATGGTCATCCGCATACACTCGGTTTAACAACCAGACTTTGCGAGGATTATCTAGCAAATGGGTCGTAAAGCCACCGCACAGGCGGCCAGAGTAAAACATATCTCACAAATAGATTCTAGTGTACTGTCAAGCCTGAAATGACGAGTAGAGAAACTGAATTTCTACCAAAAACTCAGTTTCTGGAATCCTCAAATTACGCCTGACAAGACACTAGTACACTTGGGCGGAAATAACCATACTATTCTCCGGTGAATCAGTAGGACAGTGAGACAGTACAAACACTGTTCTACTGTCCTACTGATTCACTGTCTTACTTATGCCCAAGTGTACTAGTAAGCAAGCAAATTCACTTGTTATAGCGTGCGAATGATGGTAAACTATATGTTACACAATACAAAATGTCATGAACGCCATTAAGGATACACAGGTGAAAATCACCGGTGTCATCTGGCTTGAAGAAATTGTTGATAAGTTGGGGTATAAGCACAATGTTGAATCCCGTGAGGTCACAGAAGTATTAAATAATTTTCCTTACTTTTGCCTTGTTGAAAAAGGTAATCGTCCAGGTGAAAATGTTTATTCAGCATTGGGTAGAACTGACAGCGGTCGATATTTGAGTGTTTTCTTTGTCTACAAAAAGGATCGACGGGCGTTGATTCTATCTGCGCGTATTATGACGCCCGTCGAACGGAGGCAATATGAGCGAAAGTAAAAGTTCTATCTCTCACGGCCAATCTTACCAAGAAATTGGAGAATTTTGGGATGCACACGACCTGGGGGATTTTTGGGAACAAACCGAGCCGGCGGAATTTGAAGTAGATATTAAGGCAGAGAGAATGTACTATGCCGTTGAAGCGAACTTGGCAAAGATGCTGCATGTGCTCGCTGAACAGCGTGGCGTATCAGCCGAAACCCTGCTCAATCTTTGGGTTCAAGAAAAAATGGCCCAAGAAATGGTTGCACGATAGCGTTCATTGAGCGCTTAATTAGATCTCCCCAGTTCAAGTTTGCGCGGAACGGTTGCGATAAAGTGTTGGATCAACGGCCTGCACCATC
Source organism: Caldilineales bacterium (assembly GCA_038247295.1). GTDB lineage: Bacteria > Chloroflexota > Anaerolineae > Caldilineales > Caldilineaceae > JAPLGZ01. The sequence continues at coordinate 7,786 of JBBRVA010000294.1, forward strand.
TGTTCGACAGCCAAACCACTCACCAAGAAACGCTGGATCGCATGTACAGATGGGCTGGGATTGGCAATGAGTAAATTATAGTCAATCTCAAGCAGCGTCATATTGGGCTGCACCATCAACCAGCTTTTGGTCGCTTGCACATGTTTGGCAAAGAGTGGCGCGACTTCATCATCGCTGGCCGCCGTGCTGGCTTCGCCCCGGTGCGCCAACATTTTACGTTGCGATGCCAACACCTCGTCTAGATTGCGCTGCATAAAGATTATGCGATAGGTGTACGTGGGCGGTAAATGCACAAGCAGGGCAGAGATCACCTTGACCGCTTTGCCCTCTGCCTGGGGCAGCCAGGCATGATCGCCTTTGTCCAAGGCTTTGACCCGCTCATATTCGTAGTACCCTTTGGGGTTGTCATCATCCGCCGTGCGCAGACGGTCGGTCAGCACTGGCAACCCGCCCGCTTCGAGCATTTTCATCATCAACGAAGTGCCGGAACGGGGCAGACCCGAAACGATCACAATCGGCTGCAGTTCCGGTACAACGGGTGCAGGGGTTTTGGGGCGAAATAGTTTCTGAAAAAGATTGCTCATCGTTCTCCTTGGGCAAAAATTTCCCCGATCCGGTCAATGTCGTGCGGGCGGACAAAATGATGGGTTGGCAAAGTGAGCAAACGCCGCGCAATCTGCTGCGCCCCTGGATACGGTGCAAGGTTTAGTGTTGGAAAAAACTTGGCCAGGGTCCGTCCATACATGCGCCCCACGCCAATCCCCGCCGCCCATAAACGCTGAAAAAGTTGTTCGCGCAAAGCCTCGGTCGCTACAAGCACCGGCAGCCGCAAGTAGATCGGCATAGCACCGGGCACGGGGCAGGGAAGCTGGACACAATCGAGCGCTTGCAAGCGCTCGATTATCTGTGTGGCCTGCACCTGGCGCTGGCGGTTATAACCATCCAACTGCGGTAACTGGGCTAACCCCACCGCGGCCTGGGCAGGGGTCAGATCGGTTAGCGCAAAGCCCCAACTGGCTTCCTGTTCCCCCATCCGCTGTGCGCCCACACGCGTCGCCAACCACCAGGCTTGCGGTTGAAAAGCCAGGGTAAAGAGGGCGAGACGCGTCAACGCTAGGCTCGCCGCCCCCGGCCGCACTGGTGGTAGCATTTGCCAGGCGGCGGCAAGGTGGCGTGCCTGATCGGGATTACGTGCACAAACAAAGCCACCACC
>JBBRVA010000295.1:0-8981 GCA_038247295.1 Caldilineales bacterium
AACCTTCGCCATAAACGGCGCCGCCGGTGCTGGCAAAGACAATTTTTCGGCAATTGGACTGGCGCGCCAACTCCAATAAGTTGAGCGAACCCAATATATTTACCTTCGCATAGGCAACTGGATCATTCATGCTTTCGCGCACATTGGCGCGCGCCGCCTGGTGCGAAATGGTCTGAATCTGCTCTTTGGCAAAAACTTCGGCCAGCGCGGCACGGTCGCAAATATCGACCGCATAAAAGGTCGCGCCCTGTGGCACATTCTCTTTGTGGCCGGTATGCAAATTGTCCACCACCACGACGTGATGACCAGCCGCCAAGAGGGCGTCGGCGATATGGCTACCAATAAAACCGGCGCCACCGGTTACTAATACGTTCATTGCTTATCCTTTCCTCAATCTGCAAGCAACCATATAATTAAATAATTTTACTTCGGCAACAAGCATAAATCAGATAGGTACACATGATTGTTACAAAGTGCTGATCTTTTTTATTTTTTATCAATCAGCCATAAAGCAGGTTGAGCGCAGCCATGTGCCTATTATGGCGTCAGTCAGGAACAATCAGCAAATCATCGCCGATTCGATCTTATGCCTGGAAGGTGCGTTACTTGTTGGTTAAGCTGCTCTGCGCTATACTAAATGTAGCGCCACCTGCAATGACAGCAGGTTTTGTCGCGCCGCTTCCAGCGCACTAGATACGACGAGAAGATCACTACGTTTATTTGCAGCTCATGCGTAGACCACAACGGGTGGCCTTACATTGAAGGTCATCTGGCAACGGCGATCTTATTCAATGCCGCGCGCAAACGGTATGCCATTCAACCTATATCCGTTTATCTTTCGATCAGAAAGGGCAGCCATGAATGTTCATAGCCTCTCTATAAAGACTTTAGACCCATTGGCTTCGATCAGTGGCGCTTCTGACATGCAGCCAACCATGCTTGGCAACGTTTCATCCAATCGTACGAAAGGCCTTTCCATGTTGACTTGCACCGTTTATGGACCTGATGCCACGCCTGGTGGATTTGACGCACTGGCGGCCGAATGGAACGCTCTGGTTAAACGTAGCCGCGCCAATACAATTTTTCTAACCCACGAGTGGCAAACCACCTGGTGGAATTGTTTGGGCGAAGGTGAGTTGTGGATTGTGGCCTTTCGGCGGCCCGAAACTGATGAGTTGGTTGGTATCGTACCCCTCTATCTGGTGCAACAGAAACAGGGCAAACATGTTGGCCAGAAAAAATTTAACCTGGTCGGCTGTGTCGAAGTTAGCGATTATCTCGACATTATCGTCGCCAAAGGTTGGGAACAATCTGTCTATAGCGGCTTGCTTACCTGGCTACAAAGTGCAGAAGCGCCAGCCTGGGATGTGCTAGATCTGTGTAATCTGCCCGAAGATAGTCTCACCTACCAAGAGCTGCCGGCTGTCGCCACCGCCGCCGGATTCGTGGCCGATGTACGTCAGGAAGATGTTGCTCCCCAATTTCGTCTGCCCCTCCATTACGAAACTTATCTGCAAGAATTAGTCGAGAAGAAACAGCGCCATGAGATTCGCCGCAAACAACGCCGCGCCGAGCGCGAAGTCAAGGTCGATTTTTACATGGTGGGCAAAGAACATAGCCTAGAAGCCGAAGTGGACGACTTTGTCGCTTTACAGCGTGCTAGCCGCGTCGATAAAGCCGAATTTATGACGCCGCAGATGCGCCATTTCTTTGGCGCCGTCGCCCGTCGTATGCTAGACGCCGGCATGTTGCGCCTCTGCTTTTTGTCGCTCAACGGTGAAAAAGCCGCCACCCTCTTTGCTTTCGAATATGAGCGTCAGTTTCTGCTCTATAATTCCGGCTACGATCCAGATGCACATGCCCAATTGAGCCCTGGTTGGGTGTTGTTGGCCTATAGCATTCAATATGCAATTGCCGCTGGTTGTCGCCTTTTTGATTTTATGCAAGGTGACGAAGAGTATAAATACCGCTTTGGTAGCCAGGATTATAAAGTGATGCGCGTGCTGGTGCGGCGTGAAGCGTAAAGGTTGCTTAGAAAAATAGCAGGATGAGGAATCATGATGGAAGCAAACAGCAATGGCCATACAAAGGTTGATGCGAATGGTGAAAGCAAGGATGCAGGGCGAGCATCCAACCGTGATCGCGCCCAAGCCCGGGGGTATGAACCCGCGGCAGAAAAAACAGAGCGCCGCCCCAGCGCTGAACGCGAGCAAGCATTCAATGCATTAGCCTGGTTAGCCGAAGGCGCAGTCGGATTATTAGAAGAGCTGCGCCACAACGACTTGGGCTTACCCGAAGACTTTTGGGTGCATGCCTATGCCGCCCGCAAAGAAGGTTTGTTAGCCGTGCGTGCGGTGTTCGATGATCTGATTGCGCGCACCGAAAGCCAGGGCATACAGGAAACCGAAAAACAACAACGCCGCGAACGGCGCGGTGGCATTAATATCGATTTTTGAAAAATAGCTTTTGTAAACACGGATGAGGAAAACACAGATTATTTAAATTTTATATCCGTGTTTTCCTCATCCGTGTTTACAATGCATCTCTCTTTTTAAGTTCCACTCTGTACTTCTTACTTTGTTTGCTCCGGCAACTCCGCTGCCACCGTCACGACAGCTTCATGGCGGATGTAGACCTGCCCCGGTCGCCCGCCCGGCACTCGCGTTACAAAACGCCCCCTGGTAAAAGCCACTTCGACGGCCCGTTCGCCGCGCTGGCTGGAATAGTAGCCCGCCAATTGCGCGGCCATTTTCAGCGTTTCAGCGGTTAGCGGCTGGCCGCCGCTGCGAACTACGACATGCGCACCGGGCGCGCCACGCACGTGTAACCAAAGATCCTCGGCCTTGGCGAATGTAAAGGTAACTCGGTCATTCTGACGCGCGTTGCGGCCAACCAAAATCGCAAAACCTTGCGGGCTGATATAGCGCAGCGGTTGCGAAGCCGCCGCCCCCACACGTGTTTTGGCCACTTTCTTCTGCGATTGGGGCAGAAAGCCAGCCTGCTCGATCTCCTCGCGTACGGCGGCAATTTCTGGTTGATTTTCGGCCAGCCGTAGATCATTGCCCAACTGGGCGAGGAACTCCAAATCTTGATGCAATTTGGCGCGCCGTACCGGAATCGCCTGCGCGGCGCGGCCCCACTTGGCTGCCGTTTTGAACATTTGCTGCGCTTGTTCCACGGGCGTCTTGGCGGGGTCGAGTTGGATCTGCAACGTTTCGTCCTCGCCCAAGTCTACATTCAACACCGTTTGATCAGGCTGCACCTGGCTGTTGAGCGCCAACAGCCACTCGGCCTGGGTACGGATTTGTTCCGCGGCGCCGGGCAAGGGTTCATCACTGGCCAGGGCCTCCAGTTGGCGTTGAATGCGCACCGTTGCTCGGCGTAATTCGGCGGCAACCGTAGCCCGCAAGCTGGCATAGCCATCATTGGCAATAACCGCACGTTCCTGCGGCGGACGTGTATAAAATTGTTCCAGCGCCGCGCAGATCGAAGCCGTCGGGACAAATTCGCCCCGTACATGGGCTGGATAGGCTGAAAAGCCGACGACCGTTTGCTCTTCTAGCCAGACGCCCGGCTGCCATTCACCTGTTTGCACTGGCGCCCAGAGCGCCTGGAGCGCTTGCGCCAACCCTACTACATTCACCGCCTGGGCCGTTGCATCTATATCACCGGTGGCACGCCAAGCCAACTCGCGGGCCAGGGTTGGGCTGGTGCCGGCGATGCCAACGGTTAAGACCTTCCACAGCTTACCCTCGGCCTGGAGCAACGCACCCAAGCGATCATAGTAATCAGGGCTGCCATCGTCGAGCGGCGCTAATTTATTTTGGGGTAATGGTGGGGTGTAAGGCCGACCAGGCCACAAAACCCGTTGCACTTGCGCCCCCTGCCCAATGCGATGCTGGCAGTCAAGAATTTTTTGCGCTGGGTTTAAGAACAACAGATTACTGCGTTGGCCCATGATCTCGGCCACCAATGTGGTTGGGCCGTGCTCGGCATGGCTAAAGTGCAGTTTCAGCACACGTTCAGTGGGATCAGGCTGCACGGTATCGATCAATACGCTGTCGCGTACATACTTGCGCAGCAACAGTAACAACGGGGAAGACGTATCTGTGCCACGCCGCAATTTTTGGTCGGTCAACTGGATACGCCCAGCTTGTGGATCGGCAGACAGCAATAGATAATGCCGCTGGTGAGCGGCATAAATTTCTAGCCCAATACTATATTCATCTGCCAACAGAACTTGTTGCACACGGCCAGGCAGCAAGCGCTTTATTTCATCGGTGACACAGGCCAGAGTTAAGGCATCGAAATGCATGAGATTTCACTCGCTAATAAATAGTAAGATTGACAATCCACCAAGAAAAGCATAAAATGCAAGCGTACGGGTTGGTGGCGGAATGGCAGACGCAGCGGACTTATGGTTTTGAGCACCAGGACTGGAAACGGCCTGTGTGAATTTGGTCAAATTCGGGGAAACCTCACGAACAATTCGGGCGGCAATCCCGAGCCAAGCTTCTTGCCGGTTATTACTCTTATGTCCTAATTGTCATTCGCAGACTGACAATTATCGAGGCAGCAAGAAGAAGGTGTAGAGACTTGACGGCCAAGACCTAAAGTGGACAACCAAGGTCAAGAGAAAGTCCAGACTACAAACCTTACATCTAAGGGTGGCGCAAGCCATAGTAGTACGAAAATCCGCCGGGGTATCCCCCCGTGTGGGTTCGAATCCCACCCGACCCACTACATTATAACAGAGAGGTTACACGATGCCTGATCCGTGTAACCTCTCTGTTATAACGGCAGCGCAGCAGTAACCATTAATTGAAAAACTTTCTACATCTGCCGGCATAGGCTAACAACACCTACAATGCCTTTGCTTTTATTTATCCATCCATAAGCGTATCTCAGGCTTGGTCCATGACCGAATTCATTTTTCATCCCACGTACGATGGTGAAAGAGGTTCAATTATGAAACAAAATTTTCCTGGTAGCAAACCTACGCCCTGGCAATCTGCCTTGCTAGGACGCCGGTTGCCTTCTTCATGGCGTGTGCTGATCGCGCTGCTTGTGCTTCTGCTTACATTGACAGCCGCGCCGGTTGCCTATGGCCAAGATGAAGTTCATGTGGTGGGACGTGGTGAAAATATCGCCTCGATTGCAGCCCGCTACGGCGTCAGCGTCAACACCCTGATTACCAACAATGGCCTTACCAACCCGAATGTGATCTATGTGGGACAGCGTTTGGTGGTTTCGGACAACGGGGCTGCCACCCAAGCCACCGATACGCAGACGGCCGCCGCAGAGCAGCTACCCGCCGGTGACGGTTACTATACGGTGCGCAACGGTGACAGCCTCTCTTCGATTGCCAGCCAATATGGCATGAGCATGGCCGACCTGATGCGCATCAATGGGATCAGCAATGCCAATTTTGTTTGGGTGGGCCAAAACTTGCGCGTCAGCGCACGGGTAGAAGCCGTAGCAGCAGAGCAGACGCCCAATCCGCAACTGGCTGGTGATATTTATGTTGTGCGCGCCGGTGACAGCCTTTCGTCGATTGCTCAGGACCACGGCACCACGATACAAGCGCTCTTGGTCGCCAATGGTTTGCCCAATGCCAACTTCGTTTGGGTGGGCCAACGCTTGCGCATCCAAGGCACAATTGGCGATACACCAATCGACGACGTTGCAACGGAAACAACCGCCGCGCCGGCCGATGGCGTCCGCTGGATTGATGTCAACCTGACCGAGCAAACCCTGACTGCCTGGCAGGGCGATGTGATTGTGATGCAAACTAACATCAGCTCGGGTCGAACTGCCACGCCGACCGTGACGGGACGCTTCAAAGTCTCCAGTCGCTATAGCAGCCAGCGAATGACCGGTCCTGGTTATGATCTGCCCGACGTGCCCTGGGTGATGTATTTCTTTAGTAACTATGCCATTCACGGCGCCTATTGGCACGATAATTGGGGCACGCCGATGAGCCACGGCTGCATTAATATGCGCCCGGGCGAAGCGGGCATGTTATACAACTGGGCGCCCAATGGCACCGAGGTGTATGTACACTATTAATGGTTAACCCTGAACGGTTAATGGTTAATGAAATCTTCTTACGCGACGACATTCATTAACCATTAACCGTTACCCATTATCTAAAGTTGCCAAGTTGGCAAAGCTATTCTTTAGGGCAGGGTAGAGCGCACAGTATTCGGCATAGACTGCGTTGTAGCGCGCGGCGGCGTTTGGTTCCGGTTGGGTGCTGCCCGTCACGTGAATTACCTGCGCACAGGCCGTGTCTACGTCTGGCCAAATGCCTGCCCCAACACCCGCCAACAGCGCGGCCCCATAGGCGGCGCCTTCGGTGGTGTTGACAGTCACCAGCTCGCTGTTCAACACATCGGCGAGAATTTGCCGCCACAGTGGACTGCGTGCACCACCACCTGAAACGCGTACTTGCTGAATGGTGGTGAGACCGACACTTTTCATCAATTCAAAGCTATCACGCAGCCCAAAGGCAACCCCTTCCAATACCGCACGGGTCAAATGGGCCTGCGTATGCCGCACCGTCAAGCCAACCCAGGCGCCGCGGGCCAGTGGATCTGGATGGGGCGTGCGTTCACCAGTCAGATAAGGAAGGAAAAGCAGACCCTCGGCGCCGGGCGCAATGGCCGTAGCTGGCGCCAACAGATCATCGTAGGCGATACCCGCGGCTAGTGTGTCGCGATACCAACGTAAACTGCCAGCCGCCGACAACATGACACCCATCAAGTGCCAACGACCAGGAACGGCGTGGCAGAAAGCATGTAGACGCCCTTCCGGATCAAAAAAAGGCTGGTTGACAGCGCCAAAGACGACCCCAGAAGTACCCAACGTCAGGGCGATGATTCCTTCCTGAACAGCCCCAACTCCTACGCCCTGTGCGGCTTGATCACCGCCCCCCGCCATCACGGGTGTACCGGCTAATAACCCGGTGGCCTGGGCGGCTGTATCAGACAGATAGCTGGTAATTTCAGGCCCTTCATAGGTGGGGGGCAGCCATTCGGGCGGAATTTCCAAACCGTGCAAGAGTTCGGTGGACCAATTGCGCGTTTGTAGATCGAGCAATAAAGCACCGGCCGCATCTGCTTTATCCATCGCAAATTTGTCAGTGAGCTGATAACGGACATAATCTTTAGGCAACAAAAGATGGGCAACGCGCTTGTAAATATCCGGCTCGTGGGTTCGCACCCAGAGGATTTTTGGGGCCGTGAAGCCGGTGAGGGCATCATTCCCGGTAATGCGGATCAGTTCAGCCTTACCAATTCGGGTGCGGATTTCGTCACATTGGGCGGCAGTGCGCTGGTCATTCCAAAGAATAGCCGGGCGCAACACAGCGCCTTGCGCGTCGAGAAGCACCATGCCATGCATCTGGCCGGTTAAACCAATCCCAGCGATATTAGCTGGATCTACCTTAGAACTGGCCAGAACGGTACGGATGCTGCGCACGGCACCGTCCCACCAGAGTGCTGGATCTTGTTCGCTCCAAAGCGGGTGCGGTGTTGCAAAACCATACTCGGTCGCCGCGACAGCCACAACCGTGCCTTGACCATCGATCAAAATTGCCTTGGTCGCTGTCGTAGAAACGTCGATGCCAAGCAGATAGGCCATAAGAAATCTCCTTAAATTGTTGCTTCTGACGAACTGAAGCTTTAATGTCGAAAATTGATACTTTCCCCGTAAGGAAATGCACAGACTACAATCAGATTTATGTGATCATAGCCTACAAGATAGTCTTTCAGGCATAAATTATTTGTTATAAACTCATTAACTTATTATCAGCTTGTACAATCAGTAAGGAGTTGTTGTTATGAAGGGGATGAAGCAACCATCGATCCAGCCATTGCCGAGGAGCAAGCCGCAGTGGCATAAGCATGTCGCAACAATTATCGCCTTCTTTTTCGTCTCATTCTCAATCGTCGTGGTCGAGAAACCGGTATGGGCGCAAGAAGAAAACAAACCAGCACCCGCTATCATCGAGTTTTCTGCTGACGCTGCGACCGGGCGCAAAGTTGCAGCGATTGAAAATATAGACGGCGCTGGTGAGGTCCCACCTTTGCCTTTTGTTGCCCCGCAAGTAGGACCGCTGATCAAAAATAGCTACCCAGATGATATTGAAAAGCGCACTACCGCCTTTATTCCCCAATCATTGGACAATTTGACGCCAATTAAAATGCCCCAAACTAAAGATAAATGGATTCGGGTGGACTTGAGTGAGCAAATGGTTATTGCCTATCAGGGCAAAAAGCCGATTCGGGCTTTTATCATTTCGTCTGGTTTACCTGGCACACCGACGGTAACTGGGGAATTTCGTATCCGCACCAAAGTTACTTCGCAAACCATGGTCGGTGGCAGCGGCTCTATGTATTATAACCTGCCGGGCGTTAAATGGGTGCAATATTTTTATGAAGATTATGGCTTCCACGGCACTTATTGGCATAATAATTTTGGCAGACCAATGAGCCATGGTTGTATCAATATGACTGATGCAGATGCCAAATGGTTATTCGATTGGGCCGGGCCCGTTTGGGACGGCGAAAGCAATTGGTTTAAAAGTACAGATGATAATCCTGGCACGCAGGTTATCGTGCATGGCTAGGTGAAGATGCATTTGGAGAGCCCTCCAAGTGTATAGTCGGTAATGCACTAGTACAGTTCGGCACAAGTAAAACAGTAAGACAGTAAGACAGTAAGACAGTGAGATAGTGAGACAGTACAAACACTGTCTCACTGTCTTACTGTCCCACTCAAAGATAATAGGCTTATTTCCGCCTAAGTGTACTAGATAACATCATGGCCGCCGTATTTGTAATAGTACGTAACACAACCATATCGCCTTCATCAAAAGGTTGCGCGCGGTCTGGCGCTACCACATGCATCACACCAATCGTGCGGTCATTGTTGACAAGTGGTACAAGTAGCGCACGGCCTGTCTCGTTGTAGTAGAA
>JBBRVA010000296.1:0-8968 GCA_038247295.1 Caldilineales bacterium
CGGTGTCTGGGGCTTTATCGAGTTGGCGGACGAAGTAATTGAAGGCGAAACGCAGATGATCGACGAGCGTATCTTGCTCGCGCTGCGCAACCCGCAGGATCAGACTGATCCATTGGGGCCGCCGTGGGTGGAAGAGATGGGTCGCGACTTGACCGCATTGGGCGGTCTGGCAATCTTAACGTTACTAACTGGCGGCGTCGCTGGCTACCTGGTGCTGTCACACAAATATGCGCTGGCCACATTGGTCGTCGTTGCCGTGATGGGCGGCTCGCTGCTCAGTTTGCTGCTCAAAGCCGAGTTCGAGCGCCCGCGGCCGGATCTGGTGCCGCATGGCATGTATGTATACAACGCCAGCTTTCCCAGCGGCCATTCAATGGGCGCCGCCGCTACCTACTTAACCCTGGGCGCGCTGCTGGCGCGCGTCCAATCCAGACGGCGCCTGAAAATCTACTTTATGCTTGTCGCCATCTTGTTGACCTTTCTCGTCGGCCTCAGTCGCATCTACCTGGGCGTGCATTGGCCCACCGATGTACTAGCCGGCTGGACAGCCGGCGCACTCTGGGCGCTGATCTGCTGGCTCGTCACTTGGTGGTTACAGGCGCGTGGTCAGGTGGAGGATGTGGCCGAAGTGGAAGAGCCAGTGGTGGCGCGAGCGAGCAAATAAACACCCTCCATGCGTGGAATTGGATACGACCGCCTACGATTCAATCTTTAATTCCTACATTGGTGCGGCTTGTAGATGATTTATCCGTCAAAATCGATAACCCACCCATGCGATCGGCGACATAAATGTTCTCCTTGGTGACGGCAATGCTGAGCGTTTGATCAGAACTAATAAGATAGCCGATCTCGATTGGGTGCAAAGGGTGCGCGACATCCACAACGCGTAAACCCGCTTGACCATCGGCAATATAGGCCACATCGCCGCGTAAGAGCACCTGCTGTGTTTTGCCCGGTGTCGCGAAAGCGGCCAAAGGTGTGGGCTGCGCCGGTTCACGCACATCGACAATCAGCAGACCGGCCTCACTATCGACCAGATAGGCAAGCCCATCCACCACAGCAACGGCTTCAACCCGTCCAGCGGTGGTCCAGCCGCCGACTTCGACCGGCTGGGTCGGATCGGCGATATCGACAATGCGCAGACCAGTACGACCGGTGGCAACATACGCATAGTCGCCGACAACCGTCACATCCAAAACTGCGTCGCCAAGGAGGAGTGTGCTAACAGCAACCGGCTGGGTTGGGTCCGCCACATCCAACACGACGAGGCCGCCTTCGCCGTCAGCGAGATAGGCGTATGCGCCCTGCACGACCACCGCGCGCGTGGCGCCGGCAGTGGTGTAGGCGCCAATGATGGTGGGATCTGTCGGTGTGGACACGTCGATAATGCGCAGCCCCGCGCCCCAATCAGCAATATAAACATAGTCGCCCGCCACCGTCAGGCCGAGGCCCGGCTGTGGCAAGGCAACCGAGCCGACCACCAAGGGCATGGCCGGGTTGGCAACATCGACAATCCGCAGATGGGCGTCTAGACCTGCCAGCACATAGGCAGTATCGCCGCTGACGGTCACATCCCACACCAGCCCCAACAAATCCAGCGCGCCGACCACCACAGGCTTGGCTGGCTTGGTGATGTCGACAACCTGCAGACCGCCATCGCCGTTGAGCACAAAAGCATAGCCGTCGGCGACGGCCACACTCATCGCCAGACCCACTTCATCGGCATACCCCACCTCGACCACTTGGGTGGGGTCGCTGACCTTGATGATGCGCAAACCGGCGCTTTCGGCGGCCAGAAAAAGATAGTCACCCGCGCCGACAACCGTGCGCGGACAGCCAGGGCCTTGGTACGTTGCCGTGCGGTGGGGTTGGCCAGGATCACGCACATCAAGCGCGTGCAACCCGGTCTGACCGGTGACATAAACATAATTGCCAGCGCTGGTTACGCTATAAAGACACTCCGGCGCCGCAAAGAAACCGATCTTCACCAAGGCAGTTGGGTCATGGGCGTCCAGGACATGCAGACCGGCCATATGTTCGGCCAGATAAACGTGACCAGCGGTAACCGTTACCCCCCAAGCCAGCCCAGAGGTAGGGAAGCCGCCAACCCCCAGCGGTTGGGTCGGCGTGGCGACATCAACGACCAGCAAACCGGCGCGATCAACGGCTAGATAGACGTAACCCTGGGCCACCGCGATGCCAAAGACGGGCCGTGGGGTGGGGTAAGTAGCCACCAGGATTGGCTTGTGCGGTTGCGCCAGATCAACGAGATAGAGCCCATCCTGGCCGCCAACGTAAAGATAGTGCCCCTCTATGGCAAGCTGACGGGCGGGGATAGGCAGATAGCCCACCCGGTGCGGATGCTGTGGATCGGACACATCCACAATTGCCAATTCGGCGGCGAGGGCGACATAGGCATAATCACCGCGCACCAGTACAGAAAGCCCCGGCCCACCGATATGCCCGATCACATCCATGCTGGTTGCTGGCGTCTGTGCGGCCGGCAGCCTTGGGCCATCTGTGCCGGCCGTTGGCCTGTGGGTCGCTGGAAATCCGCATCCCCCAATCAACAAAATCCATGTTATAATCAAGCGCGCCAGTTTCATCTTGCCTCCGCGGTTGGCTATCGAATCATGCCGGCGAATTGTCCGGCCTGACTCCAGTGTAGCGAGCGGGCGGTGCGCAAGCGGCTCACAATCGTTGCCTAAACGTTGCGGAGGTCTGTTTTTAATGGAACCGATCGATCGTTTATCACCGTCCGTAAAGCTCTATCTGTTGGGTGCGCCGCGTCTCGAACAAAATGGCGCGCCCATCGTCATCGACCGGCGCAAAGCGGTGGCGCTGCTAGCCTATCTGGCGCTCACGGGGCAAACCCACCTGCGCGACGCCCTTGCTACCCTGTTGTGGCCAGATTCCGGACAGAGCCACGCCCGCGCCAACTTGCGCCACACGTTGGTTGTGTTGAAACAAGCGCTGGGCGATGATAGCCTCGATATTGCGTGGGAGAGTGTCGCGCGCAAACCGGAGGCGGCGCTTTGGATTGATGTGCTACACTTTCAGGCGCTGTTAATGGCCTGTCGATCCCACAGCCACCCACCTGGCGATGTCTGCGCGGTCTGTCTGCCCCTGCTCATGGAAGCAGTGGCGCTGCCCGCCGAGCAGTTTATGGCCGGTTTCTCGCTGACCGACAGCCCCGCTTTCGACGACTGGCAACGCGCCCAGCAGCAACAGTTGACCCAGGCGTTGAGCGACGCCCTGGATTGCCTGGTTCGCTATTTCACGCAAACGGGTGACTATAAACGCGCTATCGCCTATGCCCAGCGCAGACTAGGGATCGATACCCTCGATGAAGCAGCGCACCGCCAGTTGATCCAGTTGTATGCTTGGTCGGGGCAACAAGGGCTGGCACTGCGCCAATTCGAGCAATGCACCGGCATTCTGACGCAAGAACTGGGTGTTGCGCCCTCAGCGGAGACAGCGCGCCTGGTGCAGGAGATTCGCGCAGGACGTGCCGCGGCGCCCGTGACTGGTTTATCCGAAGCCGCCAGCAACCAGCAACCAGCGGCTGCTGAAGCAGCGTGGCGACCGGCCACACCCCGGCATAATCTCCCCCTGCGCCGGCAACCCCTAATCGGGCGCGACCAGGATCTGCGCGCCATCCAGGCCTTGCTCCAGCGCGCCACGGTCAACCTGGTGACGCTCATCGGCCCCGGCGGCGTGGGCAAGACGCAGTTAAGCATCCAACTCGCTTCAACGCTCCTGGAACACTTTACCGACGGTGTATTCTTCGTATCGCTTGCCCCACTACATGAAGCGGCACAGGTGATTTCTGCATTGGCGCAGACCTGGCAGCTGCCAGAACAGGCTGACCGGCCCTTGTTGGAGCGGGTGCAAACTTATCTGCGTCACAAACAGATGTTGCTGATCCTGGACAACTTTGAACATCTGATCGCCGCCGCCCCAGCGGTGAGCGAATTACTGGCGCATTGCGCGCACTTACGCATCCTTGTCACCAGCCGTGAAGGGCTCAATCTCCAGGGTGAACAGCTCTATCCTATCGCACCGCTCAGCTTGCCCGTGCCCAGTCAGCGGTCAGTGGTAACAGCGGTGGCCGAGGCGGCGGCGGTGCAGCTTTTCGTCCAACGCGCCCAGGCGGTCAGCCCCGGCTTCATGCTGGAAGCGACCAACGCCGCCGATATTGCTGACATCTGCACGCACCTGGATGGACTACCCCTGGCGATTGAACTGGTGGCCGCCCGCATCCGTCTGCTGCCCCTGCGCACTTTACGACAACGACTGTTAGGGACTACCACTGCATCATTTGAACTTTTACAAGGCGGGGCACGGGATGCGCCGTTGCGCCATCGCACGCTCAAAGACGCCATTGCCTGGAGCTATGATCTGTTGACGGCGGCGGAAAAGCGCCTATTTCATCTGCTGGCAGTCTTTGTGGGCGGTTGCACGCTTGACGCAGTAGAGCAAGTCAGCGCATTCGTAGGAGAGGAGGGCAGCGACAGCGTGCTGGCGAATCTGGCCTCGCTGGTCAATAAGAGCATGGTGCAGCAAACAGTGCAACCTGATGGCGAGGCACGTTTTTCGCTGTTGGAGATGATCCGCGAATTTGGCCTGGAGCAGGCGCAGGCCAACGGTGGATTTCTTGTGGCCACACATGCGCACGCCGAAACCTACGCCACGTTTGTCGAAACGGCTGAACCTGCGCTGGCCGGGCCGGATCATCTGACCTGGATCACACGCCTGAATGCCGAGCACGATAACTGCCGCGTGGCGTTGCACTGGGCCATCAGCCATCAGCAAGCGGAACTCGCCATGCGTTTGGGCGGCGCCTTATGGAGCTATTGGCTGGATCGCGGCTTTTATGGCGAGGGGCGTCGCTTTCTCGCCAGCATTCTTCAACTGGAAGGCGCCGCGAGCCGGACACCATTGCGTGCCAGGGCGTTGCTTGGGTTGGGCGCTTTGATCGGAGCACAGGGTGATCTGACGAAAGCGCGCACGTATCAAGAAGAAGCGGTGGCCATTTACCGAGAGTGGGCAGACGAGCGCGGCCTCGCCATTGCGTTGGAGTTCCTGGCCCAGACAGCCACGCGTGACCCTGACATGGGCCCTGTTTACGTTACTGAGGCGGCGGCCTTGTATGAGAAGCTGAAGGATCCCATCGGTGTGGCGCGGATGCGCCAGGAGCTCGGGTATGTGAAATATGACGAAGGTGACTACCGGACCGCGCAAACAATCTTTGAACAGATCATTGCGATTTACAAAACGCAACACTATGAAGCTGGGTTGGGTTTCACCTTGTTTCACCTAGGGCGGGCCTTGTTCCAACAACAGAATTTCACGCGGGCCAGTCAGCACTTCGCCGATGCCTTGCAGCGAACGCAGGCGCGCGGGGATCAAGAACTCGTGGCCGAGGTGCTTTACTTCATGGGGCGAGTAGCTTATACGCAAACCGAGTATGCGAAGGCGCGGAATTTATTTGAGGAAAGTCTGCGCATCGGTCGTGAATTGGGCATTGATGCCGCCAAGATCGCCTTTCGGCTGGCCTTTCTGGGCGACATTGCGCTCGCCCAGCGTGATGCTGCCTCCGCCCGAACCCTGCTGAGAGAAAGCTTGACGCTCGGCCATCAAGCAGATAACCCTTACGTGGTCTCCCTGACCCTGGCTCGTTTTGCCAGCCGGGCCAACGCCCTGGGCGAGGGCAAGCGCGCGGTCCACTTGGTCGCCGCTGCCCGATCGCTCTATCAGACTTTGCCGTTTCACCTGCTCCCCAACGACCAGATCTTATTCGATACACCGCTCGCAACGGCGCGCCGAATTCTCTCAGCAGAGCAGTTTGAGCAAGCCTGGGCTGTCGGCGCGCAAATGACGATGGACGAAGCGGTTGCCTTGGCGCTGGCCGAAATTAACGATGCACTATCACCCAGTGCTGACAACCAGCAGCATAGATAATAGTTTGTCCACCTTCCATTTACATCGCCAGGCTACATCTTATGCGAGCGAAACAGGCGCTGGAAAAACGCGGCCAGGCCAATCCCGCTGGCGGCGCCGGCCAGCACATCGGTGGGGTAGTGGGCGCCCAGGTAGACACGGCAAAAGCCTACGAGCAGGGCAATGGCATAAAAGAGCGGGCGTAGTTTGGGATAATAGCCACTGAGCAGCCAGGCGCCAGCAAAGGCGGAGGCACTGTGACCGGACGGGAAGGAATGATTTTTGGGGATCGCACCCACCAAGACGGCCTGAGCCACCTGGGTAAAGGGGCGGGGGCGACTAAAGAGAGTTTTGAGCGGAAATTCGACCGTCGCCGTCGTCAACCAGAGCACCGGCGCAAAACGCCAGAGTGTCTTCCAACCTTTGGCGCGTCCGCGGGCGCGGTCGTACAAAGCGACAAGAAAGAGACCGAAGAGCCAGCCGTCGCCACGGTTCATGACAATGGTTATGAAGCGCATCAGTTGGTTGACGGCTAGCGGATGGGGCATCCGATTGACTTGCATAAAGAGCCAGGAGTCGAACCTTTGGAACGGTGACAGACGGGCTTGCAAACGTCGCCAGTAGCGCAACCGCCGCGAAGTGATGGGAATGGCAGGATGCGGTTCGGGCATTGGGATTGGGTCTTGGGTCAAAATATCACGCCGTTTCTAAATTTGGGACCACCACGTTGATGGCTTGGGGTAGAATTTTGCATTGAATGGCTGTTTTGCCGAGAATTTCGCCATCATACTGCACCGATTGCACGGGCAGGGTTTCGATCAAGACTTCGTGGGCTTGCCAATACTGCAACGACTGGCGCACCTGTTCGCTAAAATTGCGTTGCGATTCTGGATCATCGACGGGCAACTGTTTGAGACCAGCGATGCTGCCGACAATGTCGAAAAAGGTGCGCAAACTGGCCTGCTGAATTACGATCACATCAAGCAGACCATCGCTCACATCGATGCCAGGAATTAAGTTGATGCCGGCTTGACCCAGATTACCCGAATTAGCCACGATACAAGTCAAGCCTTCGGTCTCCACTAATTTACCGTCCAACATCATGCGGTAGTGGGCAATCTCCGGCTTGTACAGATTTTGCACCGCCGACCAAAGATAGGCCAGCACGCCATATTTGTTTTTCAACTCACGATCGGCGTTCTCGACCATGGCGGCTTCAAAGCCAATCCCCACGCGTAAGATAAAATGGTGTTCGTTGACCAGCCCCATATCGACTTTGCGCACCTTACTGTTGGCACCAGAGGCAAGCTGACAGGCTTGGGTGATATCAATAGGAATACCCAATTCCACTGACAGCACATTGGCGGTACCGCCCGGCAAGATCGCCATTGGCACCGAGCTACCAATCAAACCACTGGCAACCTCGGCAACGGTGCCATCCCCGCCGTAGACCGCCACCACATCGACGCCAGCGGCAACCGCTTCCTGGGCCAAGCGTTGTGCGTCACCCGCCTGTTTGGTTAGCGATACATCCCATTCAATACCAGCCTCACCAAAGACTTTGTTCATGGCGTTTAAGATTGGCGCGTCCTGACCGGCGGCGGGATTGACGATTACTTGAATGCGTTGGAACATAAAGATGGCACCTTTTTGTTTTTGATTAGGACTTACGCAGCTTCACCTGGGAGCGCCGGCATCTTGCCGGCAGCCGCCAGGGATGGCGGCGTTCCCGGTGCGTAAGTCCTATTGATGACAGGCAAGGAATGGTAAGTATTGTAGAAAAGATATTTACGACTTGTGATGCTATGCCGCACACAAAATGCCAGGCGCATTAGATGTACAATGGCTTACGCAAGCCTTGACCTTAATTGGCTGTACGCAAGACTACTTTATTCAATCACACCGTAGGGCGCAGGTGCTATAAGTAAAGTTACTGTTCAGTACTCAGGTTGCGATTAGTCGCTGAGCCCAAGGTAGGAGACGGTTGGCGAAATTATGCTGAGTCAGTGGATGAACGACAAATTTCTGGCATAATTTCGCCAACCGTGTCATAGAAAGCGCTTAATCCAAGCGGCAATCAGAGGTTGGTTCCTGTCAAGCGGGCATGGGTTTGACCTCGTGCTGATGCTGCAAACCGACCACACGCTCGGCCTCGGCCTTGTTGCGCTCATCGGTAAAGACAACCACCAGTGTATCGCCTTCTTGCAGACTTTCGGTATAGAGATACTCATCCTCTTCGGCTTTGTCCTGGCCGATGAGCATGCCAAATACGAAGCCAAAGAAACCACCAATCAGCGTTACGGTGATGGCGATTTCAACCATCACACCCCAGCCTGGCGGTGTGATCAGACCGCCCCATTCGGGAAAGAAAAAGCGTTGTAGCAGACCGACAAAGATCCCAAAGATCAAACCAAAACCCATCCCCGATAAAATCGTGGCAATTACCGTCTCTTTGCGCGATTTACTGCGCGCTTGAGGATCGGCAGCATAGGGTTGGATGATGCGATCTAGTGGCGCCGCATAGATTTCGTCGGCTGTAAAACCGGCCTGTTGTAGTTGATCGACAACGCGGCGGGCGGTGTCGGCGCCATTAAAGAGGCGGACCACCAATTTGCGTGCGGTTTGGCCGGTGAGGCTGGCGATTTGACCACGAATAGCGCGGATACGGTCATATTGTTGCTGGATGACTGTTTGCACAGCACCGGGCAGCGGCGATTGCAGGGCTTCGGCATAGGCCTGAATGGTTTTGTCTTCGTGCTGCAAAACATCCTCTAGCAATGCTTGTTGGCGAAATTGGCGTTGGATGATCATCGCGGCCTTGACATCTAGCCAACCGCGCTCAATCGAGATTACCGGCTCACGCCCCTCTGGCGCATCGCCGCCCAGTTGATGCGCCAAGTTTTGTAATTGCAGGGAAAACTGGGCGCGTTGTTCGGCATAACTTTTGACAAGCAGCTTTAAGCCCCGATTTTTGATCTGTTCGGCGGCCTTATAGAAACCCTTATCACTCTCCATACACATCTTA
>JBBRVA010000297.1:0-8913 GCA_038247295.1 Caldilineales bacterium
CAAAGCGTTTGGCCTGGGTTGTGGCACGCCGCGCCAGGTCTGAACCGCTGAGACCAGAAGGGAAACCCAGATAATTTTCAATGCGCGAACTGGTGCCAGCCTGACCACCTGGCGCCTGTTTTTCGATGATCACCGTGCTTAGCCCTTCGGAAGCACCATAGACCGCCGCTGCCAGCCCGCCCGGTCCACCGCCGACAATCGCCAGATCGTAAAATTGGCGACCCGCTTGGCGCTTTAGCCCAACCTTTTCCGCCACTTCGCCGGTTACCGGCTGCACCAAAACTTCGCCCTCGGCCAGGATCAAAACGGGCAGTGCGCTTTCCTCACGCCCAAATTGGGCTAAAACCTGCATCGCTTCTGGTTCCTGATCAATGTCCAGATATTGATAGGGCACTTGATTACGGGCCAGAAAATCTTTCAATTCGTAGGTCTGCGGCGACCAGCGATGGCCAATGATACGGATACCGGCAAAGGGCGGCTGATAGTCGGCCTGCCAATCTTCGAGCAAATCGTCAAGGATCGGGTAGAGTTTTTCCTCGGGTGGCGCCCACGGCTTGAGCAAGTAGTAATGGACCGCTGCGGTGTTGATCGCATTAATGGCGGCATCTGTGTCTGCATAGGCAGTGAGCAGCGCGCGTTTGGCCTTCGGATAGATCTGGAGCGCTTGGGTCAGAAACTCCACGCCACCCATGTGCGGCATGCGCTGATCGACCAGAAAGAGGGCAACCGGATCGTTGCGTTTTTGCAATTCGCGCAGCGCATCCAAGGCGGATGGCCCCGAATCGGCGCGCATAATCCGGTAGTGATTGCCGTAGCGATTGCGTAAATCGCGGGCGACGGCCTGCAATACACCAGCATCGTCGTCGATGGCAAAGATGATCGGTTTTGTCATAGGAGGCTATGCTCTTCGTCGAAGAAAATAATTAAGACAAAAATGAACGTGAAATTCTCAACAAATTGTGGACTGTCAAGCAGCGTACGCTAACTTTTAATTTCTATCTGTAATGGACTTCGCCATTGTGGGGGTAAGCCGGATGGTTGTTGTGGCTGCGAAAAGAGGATGAAGTTATTCGACCTTCCCGTTAGTTTGCCTAGACCAGCGAAGGGCGGGCGTACTGGCGCTGGGGCGGGCGGACAAAACCTGTCCGAGCGGAAAAAGGCTGAGGTGCTTGGGGTGGCGCAGAAGCCCCAGCGTCCAGTGTACGCTTTGTCGGGCGGGCATGTGGTGTTACCGTCGGGGTCTCTTACACTTGCGATCGGTCCTCAGCTCACCGCTTTCTGCACGAGCGCGCTGAGCCTTGCCTCTTCGTCGGCGGTCAACTCCTTTAGCGCGTAGGCGACGGGAAACAGGGCGCCTTCGTCAAGGTTCGCCATGTCACTGAAGCCGAGCGTCGCGTACCGCGTGTTGAACTTCTGCGCGCTTTGGAAGAAGCAGACGACCTTGCCGTCCTTGGCATACGCGGGCATCCCGTACCAGGTTTTCGGCGAAAGGGCTGGCGCGCTGGCTTTGATGATCGCATGGAGCCGCTCGGCCATGGTGCGCTCTGGTTCCGGCATCTCGGCGATCTTCGCGAGTACGTCGCTTTCCCCGTCCGCCCTGTCCTTGTTCGCGCGTGCTTCTGCCTTCATCTCTTGGGCGCGCTCCTTCATCGCGGCTCGTTCCTCGTCCGTAAATCCTTTGGACTTCTTCTTGATCGCGGTGGTGCTCTTGGCGGACGCTTGCGTGTCCTTCTTTGGGCTCATAGAAACCTCCTTAAAGAGTGATTGATTGGCGTTGAAACAAAGTTTTCACCCACCGAAGATGGGTAGTTGCTATAGCTTAGAACATTTATTCTAGACAGCCAAGCAGGAAATTGTCCGAAATGACAGAAAAGTATTTTGGCTGCATTACTGATCATTTAATCCCTTGCCATCGAGAATTTGCTGGGTACATTTTTCAATCCTTGCCGCCCGCGTTTTGGATTGTTTGGGTGCAGAAAAATAAAGCATGTATGCCCTTTGCCGCCCTGGTGTCAATGCGTCAAACGCGTCTTGTAGGCCAGGCACTTCCTCTAACTTATTGATCAATTCTTCTGGCATTGTGAATTCTGTAGACTTTTTAAAATTCACTTTCAAACCGGCTTTTTCCACTTCAATGGCTTCAAAAATATAGGCTTTCAAGATGGTTTCCATCGCAACGATTTCTCGAACATTGGTGAACCGAATCTGGCGGGCCGCCTGCACATTCTCCGTTTGTTGGATGAGAATACCATTGGCATCGTGTAACAAGGCCCCTTTGAAAAACAAAAACGCACAGTATTCCTTAAATTCATGGATTAAAACGATGTTACTGTTCTGAAACGTGTAACAAGGCACACCCCATTTCAATTCTTCGGTCAGCCCACAGTCAAGCACGATCGTTCTTAATGTCTCTAATTCTTCTTGCCACTTTTGGGTTTTACTAAAATAAAAATCAACCTTAGGATTCATACTATTCATTTATTGATCCTCTGAAATAAAGTGAGCTTATGGTAAGAAGCGCGCTCCGCCTTGCCATTCGTCTGGGCGCGGAGCGCCTTCTCGCCGTGCGACCGACTGACCGTTCAGTCGGCGCGTCGCCCGCTGCGCCACTTGGTGGCATACGGTAGCCCGAACAAGTACAGACCGGTGAACAGGAGTAAAAAGAGCGGGAGCAGCGTCAAGAGGCCCACCCAGAGGGCAAGCTCCTCCTGTCCCAAGGCGACGATGTTGACGACGATGTTGACGACAATGTTGATGATGACGAGCACCGTAAAGACAACGGCCAGCCAGCGGTGGGTCTGTCGAAACCATTTGTTCCAGTTGATTGGGATCTCCTCTAAATCCGATACAGAAATAGGTTAGTACTCTTGAGGCATCGGCTCGCCGGTCTCCAGGTACGTCTTCATATTGCTGAGGATCCACGTCCAGCCGCCGCTCTGCAAGCCCTGGTAGGTCGCCGTCTCGCCCTGGAAGTCCTCGTGGACAACTGTAACCTTAGTAACGCCGCCGGGCATCGACTCCAGCTCCCAGATTACCTTCGTGGGTGCATCTTCGTTCAGCGGGGGCCAGAGCGAATGGTAGGTATGGACCAGCCGGTTAGGCGGGTCGGACAAGACGACCGCCCCTTCGACAATGGGCGAACCGTTCGGCATGTGGTAGGTGAAGGGTGAGCCGACGGTGAGGTCGGTCTTGAGCGTACTGCCGTAGTAGTAGCGGGCGGTAAACTCCGGCTTAGTGATCGCCTCCCACACGCGTTCCTGCGGTGCCTTGATGATGATCTGATAAACGAGCCTGGGCTTCGAATCTGTGGTCATGAGATTTCCTCCTTCAAGGACTGTTTTAAGATCGGCGAGCGCGCTCGCACGCGCGGCCGAGTATTTGTTGATCCAGCGGTCGGAGATGAGCTGGATTGGAACCGGATTTAGGTAATGGTATCGCTCGCGGCCCACTTTGCGCGTGGTGATCAGTCCAGCTTCCTCCAGCACATGCAGGTGCTTCATGACGCCGAAGCGCGTCATCGGCAACTCCGACTCCAGCTCGGTGAGCGTGCGGCCGTCACGCTCGAAGAGGAGATCGAGTAGTCGCCGACGGCTTGGATCGGCGAGGGCGCGAAAGATAGATTCATGTTCCATGTCGGTATTATACGTGACTAAATGGTCACATGTCAAATCATATGTGACCTAATAGTCACATATCAAACGCATATTAGTGCAAGCAAATTGGAGATTCTCCCGCCCTCCGCTCGTCGCGTGCCGCGCGATTTTGCGCGCGGATGCGGTGGCCGACGGGACCCACGTTGCCTTTTACCTGGGGCCGCAACCCTTGGTTTGGGCGGCGACTAAAGGCGACAAGCATCTCATTCGAGAGGAAGCGTTCTGTGGCTGGCTTCCATGTGCCTTCAGCGAGAGACAGTCTGGTTACCAAGCAACGCGTTAGCGCCGTGGGTGTTTCGCGAAACGCAAGGTGCAGGCGGCGGAAAGAGCTTGTGTCCCGCGCTGCCTTCTAAGCGCGTATGTCGTCGTTTTGGCATTAGGCCGAACGCAAAATTCAGCGGGGGTGCCGATTGGCGGGGAAACCGTTTCCTGTACCGGACCAGACTGTGCGGGCGACCCACTGCAAAAACCCCGTGATCCGGCAGCCTCCGCTGCAATGAATGTTCGGCGGGTGTTATTCTTCTTGTTTGCCAAAACACTCTGATTTAAACCAAAGGAGCATTGCCTTGCACAGTCGTTTAGCAGTTGTACCGTGACCGACCCTTGCAGCGTAGCCGCAAGGCCGACTTCGTCATCCTACTCTTGCAGGAGAACTCGATAGCCGGCTTGTTGAAAATGTAAATCAGTCGTTAACGCACTGCCAATCTTGCGCTCACGCATAACAACAAAAGAGAGACAATCGACTAATCCCCATTCTTTATCTGGGCGTGTACGATATAAGGCTACTGCCTGAATATACAACCCATCGGTTAGGGAGACAATGCCCACGTTCGGATCCGCCTCGAGTGCATCCAGTAGCTGCACTGCGCCTGCCCGAAACTGTTGCCCGGACAGCGCATTGCCGATCTCAAGCAACACAGCACGCGTTGTCACCAGTTTCGTCTTTTCTGTCCGCAGTTGCTTCGCCAGTTGCACTGCCTTTTGGTGAAATTGGTCTTTCGCATTCGCCAGCGCAATGGCATATGCTGTGTCCAGGAACACTTCAGCTTCCATTGAGCGTCCTATTGCCATAGAGATACTCATCTAGCTGTACAGACCAGTCAGGTGGGCCGTCAAAGGCGAGTGCCTCTGCCACATCTAGAAAGGACAGCGCTTTCGTTTCCTCTGCGGTCACAGCAATTTGAACCCGCGTGTTCGGGGGTAACGTAATGGGTTGAATCGGTCGAAAGACCCAGCCGTCAAATATAGCATCAATCGTTAGAATCATGGCACACCTTTCAAAATGCAGGCTCACCGCTCTTAGAGCGACATCGAGTAACTTGCTAACATTTTATCATAGCCTACCAAAACGGCAGAACATCCATCGCTGCAATCCTCTGGGTTGCTTAGCTCTATTGCTCTCGATCAACACCCTACTTTTGCCGTGTTTCCCCGTAAGATCGTTGCCCCCAGCCGAACATGGTGTTCAGTGGGTTTGGCGAATGCGGGCACATCACACCGAAAACGAGACGGCGTGCCAGCGGGAAACCATATCGAAAACGCGCTGATCAGCCAAACTCCACTACAACTACTGTTCGGCGGTTTTAGGGCTGCTGATTTGCCACAGCCTACCCTTTTTAGTTATGCGGGCACGCGCCCCCACTGTTGCGCTCTAGCCGTCAGCTCTGCTTTGTACGTCGGCCAGTTGCGCAAAGTTTCAGGATCGAAATCAGCCCCATTCGGCCAGCTTAATGTATGCGCAATCGGATCGATTTGGACTTGATTGAAAAGGATCAAATCACGTAATGGCCCCCACATTTCACCATGCAAGACAGGTTCAAAATTGATCAGCTGTTCTGTACGATCATCAAACGTCACATGAATTACGTAGTCGTCTTTAATCGCAAAGCCTGTCACTTTGTAAAGTTTATGAACCATCGTT
The DNA here is from genome assembly GCA_038247295.1 of Caldilineales bacterium. Classification (GTDB taxonomy): domain Bacteria; phylum Chloroflexota; class Anaerolineae; order Caldilineales; family Caldilineaceae; genus JAPLGZ01. Next base: position 5,575 of record JBBRVA010000297.1, read on the forward strand.
CCATCCTTGTTAAATACCTGGAATTCGTTGCGGGGGTAACCCGGCCTGAACCCGTCGCCAGTTCTCTTTAATCTCGACTTCGTGCAATTCTGCCCACGCCAACACGAAACGCAATTGTGCTCTTGGCAACGCCCCTTCCAACAACCCAGGCGGTGTCAGCACGAATGATGCCAAATGTTCGCCGTAGTAGGCGTGAAAATGTGGTAAATGGTGGGGTGTATCGCGCTCGGTGTACATATAGACCGAGATTCCCCGGAACTGCGCAATTAACGGCACATAACCTCCGCTGCTTTCTCAAACCCCAAAATCTGTAGCTTTGGCCTTCAGGTTAGCACGTTTTGAATTGCTTGACAACCCTTTATTGCGTCCAATAATTTTCTCGTCCTGTGTCAGTCTGCGAGGAGCCGAGCCGAACGACTAGCCATCAGCCGCGTGCGACTAGCGAGTAATGGCATGATCGAAGCCGCCGTGCCGCATATGCCACTAGCCGCCAAAATGGGCCAGACAGAGCACGTCGGTTGCATGGCGGTGTTCGGCGGCTCATCGAGCGCAATTGTAAACGCCTTGTACAGATAGAAGCCACAGTGATACAACTATGTCGATGCTGTTGTAGCACTCGACCTCACGCTCATTTAGTAGTCAAATCCTTGTCTTCCATTTCCCCGGCGTGATCGAGTGTGTGATACGCGGTGTGCCGTATCAGGTACCGCAGCGGCCACTTGCCGGCCAATTTACCCTGTGAGTGATAGTCCCGGATTGCGTGGCAATAGGCATCGCGATGCGCTTTCAGCCCCTCGCCCGTCAGCATCGCACCGTCGGGGGTGTGCACGCCAAGCCCCTTCGCCCAGTCCTGCTCGTTGGCAAAGACATGAAGGACGATGCGGTCCCGATCCCGCCCGCCGCCACGCGGACCCTTCTGCATCTCAGCCGACACGCGCGAGCGCACTTCATCGAAGAACGCCCAGCACGCCCGCATCAGCGTCAGTTCACGCTCCAGCGCTTCGCCCGACATGGCTTGCTGGTCGATGCTCGAAAACCCGAACGAGATTCCCCAGAAGTCGGTTGAGCCAGGGCCCGGATAGCGCTCGACCACGTCGACGACGGGGCGGATCGCAAATGTAGCCTCCAACCCAGCGAGTTTCGTCACCGTTGCATATCGTGGAACGTAGGAGAGTAAGCGTTCGATTGCAATCTCCTCAGTTTTTGCACCGCGCTCTAGACCGGGCCAATCCGGTGCCACCGCCGCCACCTTCTTGCCCTTCGGCCCGATTTCCAGCGTCACCCGAATATGGTTCGCCATAGCTTCTCCTATCACAGTAGTGCCTGCCATTGCACACTTTTGTACACAAAATCTTTGGGATTTGGTTCAGGTTTGAAAAAGACATAAGCAGCTACTACTATTTGATACTGCTAGTCTTGGTTAGCAGCCGAACGAGTAGAACGCCAAGCTGTGCCGCCAGGCGAATTGCGGAGCAACCAACTCCGCCAACGAACCAACACCCCAGCGGGCCGCCAACACCGAAAAACGCGTGATCCTCGCCTGGTCGGCACCAGCGTATGTTCGACGCCAGGCGATACTACTTCTGCCTTTGTATTTGGAGCCGTTGTTACCCTATAATTTGGGTTCAATTTCAAATTCCAACCGAGAGCGATAAAAATGTACATCGAACTCCATGAAGAAATTTGTCTGCCCAAGAATCAAGGGTGCATTCGCCGCTTTGACCCAGGCAAAAACAAGCTGTACCGAAGCAAAATCGCCAATGGTTGCCATGATTGAGAGTGGCATCGCTGGAGATTTACCAAGATTTCCAGCCAGCCGAAGGTTCGCTTTCCGGTCGTCCCAGCGTGCGCCAAGTTGTAGCCCAATATCATGGGGTAAGACGCTGACCGTTGAACCACTATCGACCAAACCAAGCACATCAAGTTGCTGATTGTTATAACGAAGGGTCAGCGGAATACGCGGCAAACTATCAAATTCGTCTTGCGCTGGGTCGGATGTGGAGTATTGAAAACGCATTTTGCCTAGACTCCAACTTTTTCAGTCATGGCAGCCATTAATAATCGACCCACACCAAAAGAGTTATAGGGCGTCGGCAAATAATATATTTTGTTTGGTTGTAGCGGGTAAATATCTTCGTTCGAGTCCAGCTCTTCGGCTAATATCCGAATCAGGCGAAGTTTATCTAAGGCTGGTAACTGACGTACTGCTGGAAGAAGTTCAGTTAATGACATCGTGAGTACTCCTTATGCTTTATCGTTGTAGTACACTGCAAGTTACTTCTTCTCCATTTTACTACATTCTGCCTACAACGCAAGGCTATCGCATCTCACCCAATTTGGTCACACCTTCTTTCTGCCTTTCCGTGACATCGTCAGCGCCGCCGAACAATTATATAGAACGTTGCCGTTTTTTACCCGACAACGACTCTCTACACACCGTGGTGGTTATAGCTCAGCGGCTTAGGCGGTTTCCAATCCAAATGTAAAAAACGGCTACCATCCATACCACCTGGTGAGGCAGCAAAAACGGCAACCGCCTAAGCCGCCAAAACTGTCGACCCTTGTTTCTACCCAACCCGATCCAAGAAGCGCACATCATTCTCGTAGAAGTAACGGATATCGTCCACGCTGCGCTTGAGCATGGTCTGGCGCTCAATGCCCATGCCAAAGGCGAAGCCGCTGAACTCAGCCGGGTCGTAGCCGCCATTCTGCAGGACGGTGGGGTGGACCATGCCAGCGCCTAAAATTTCCAGCCAGCCGCTCTGCTTGCAAATACGACAGCCTTTGCCACCACAGAGAATGCAATCGACATCGACCTCGACGCTGGGTTCGGTGAAGGGGAAGTAGGATTTTCGGAAACGAATCTTGCGCCCTTCGCCGTACATCATGTTGGCAAAGTTAAGCAGCACACCCTTTAGATCGCTAAAGGTGATGTTGCGCCCGACGGCCAAGCCTTCCACTTGATAGAACATCATCTCCGAACGTGCCGTCACATCTTCGTTGCGAAAACACTTGCCAGGCAAGACGACGCGGATCGGCGCCGGCGCATACTCGCGCATGGCGTGGATCTGGCCGGGGCTGGTGTGCGTACGCAAGATCACATCGGGCGTCGTGGTGAAAAAGGTGTCTTGCATGTCGCGCGCCGGGTGGCCAGGCAAGAAGTTGAGCAGACCAAAGTTGTAGTCGTCTGTCTCGACTTCGCGGGCATCGTAGACTTGAAAGCCCATCTGGCCAAAGATGTCGAGAATCTCGCGCATCGTGGCAGTGGTCGGATGCAGCTTGCCAACCGTCTGTGGTCGTCCTGGTAAGGTTACGTCAATGCCTTCGGCGCTTAGGGCG
>JBBRVA010000298.1:0-8907 GCA_038247295.1 Caldilineales bacterium
ACAATTTGTCGAACAACCTGAATATTGCTATACAACGATCAGTCGAGTTCTTTGATCGCTATCTAAAGCCAGTGGCTGCACAGTAAACAAAAAATTGGGGGATTGGTTTTTGCTAACCAATCCCCCAATCACCTAAGTTCTCAGCTTAGCTATTGAGCTATTTCTAAAACTGGCCGAAATTTGTACCCGTAAATAATTTGGCCCTCGTTGCCGTCCTCACGTAGCTTGCGTGTTACCATCTCCACCCGCAAACCGATTTTTACATCTTTGCTGTTTATGTCGGTCAACTGAGCGGTAACCATTGGACCTTCGTCCAGTTTGATCAAGGCAATGGTGTACGGCTTTTGCTCTTCATAGCCGTGTGGCACATTGTACATGGTGCTAAAGCTATAAACTTCACCGCGTCCACTCAAAATTGCATCAACACCCGCCTGTGGCTTGATCATTGCGGCCATTTAGTCATCTCCAGCTACAGGCATGGCTGCTTGGGCCGGAAGTGCCATTAGCGTAAAACCGTATAGCGCATCTTGCAATGTAGCGCCCTGCGTCTCATGCATCGATCGGCCACAATGGGGGCAGATTTCGCGGGGCGGAAAAACTGCCTGTGAGCAAGCCGGGCACATTTCGCCCTGTAAACTGTACCGCTGCTTCTTTGTGCGCCATAGATTCGGAACTGCCATAACCGTACAAACTCCTTATAAACGAACCCAGCTGGTTCAAATATTATTTGGTTCTACTCATATCTACTACGCCTTTCACTATAGCAGGTTTCGCCTTTCATTACCTATCGGCATCCAATTTTGCGCGGTCTGATAGGTTTTGAGAGGATTTTTCAGGCATTAAAAACTACGAAATTAGAATCCCAAATCAACTGCCCAAGATGTGCGTCACAATGGTTGCCCCACTGCCGCCAATGTTCTGGGCCATACCAATGCGCGCATTACGGACTTGGTTGGCGCCAGCCGTGCCGGTTAATTGTTGCACCAATTCGACAATCTGATAGACACCCGTCGCGCCAACCGGATGGCCGCGGCTCTTCAGCCCACCCATCGTGCTGATTGGCAAGCGGCCGTTGATACCAATTTCACCCTCGTGCGCCATCCGCCAACCTTCGCCGCGGCGAGCAAAACCGGTGGCTTCTAGACTCAACGCGCTCATAATTGTGAAGGCATCGTGGACCTCAAAGAGGTTGATATCATCCAGCGTCAGACCGGCCTGGCGGACAGCTCGCTGGCAGCTCGTCTGTGCGGCCAACAAAAAGAGCGGGTCCTTGCGGCTGTGTACGGCCAAAGTATCGTTAGCGCTGGCGCTGGCGAGAATCTGCACAGCGCCGCGCTGATGGCCGCGGGTGAACTCATGGGCACGTTCGGTGGGTACGAGCACCAACGCAGCAGCGCCATCACAGACGGGGCTGCTGTCCATAATATTGATTGGCGTGGCGATAATTGGTGCTTTTACGTAATCGGCTAGGCTAATCGCTTCCTGAAACATCGCGTTGGGGTTATTGGCCCCATTGCGGTGTGCGTTGATGCTAAAGCCGGCAAAGGCGTCGATTGGCACGTCGTACTCGTACATATAGCGCTGCATCAACAAGGCGTTGAGGCCGACAAAGCTAACGCCGTGCAACGCCTCGTATTCAGCATCGGCAGCGCTCGCCAAACCGGCTGTCGTATCCTTGCCAACAGTGTCGGTCATCTTTTCTACACCGGCGACAATGACCACATCATGAAAACCACTGGCAACAGCCATCGTACCAATCCGCAACGCGGCTGCACCGCTGGCGCAGGCCGCTTCAATCTTAGCCGCTTCGATGCCATGCAGGCCGCAAAAATCCGCGACCAGCGTCGCCAGGTGCTCCTGATCGAGCAGGCTACCGCTGAGCATATTGCCCAGAAAGAGTGCGCTAGCCGTCTCAATGTTGGCATCGCGCATCGCCGCCGACACGGCATCATAGGCAATGTGGCGGGCCGAACGATTCCACAACTCGCCGACCGGTGACTGGCCAATGCCGACGATAGATACTGATCGCATAGGTAGATCCTCAAATCAAAAACAAAATATTGCACATTATCTATGTTACTCTGTGCAATCTGTGTACAAATAAACCCTCAAATTCAGGTTACCCTATAGTATAAAGCATAAATAGAAGCCACGGTGTAAAGCTTATCACATGAGCAGTCTACATTACTGTCACTGTCAAAATCTATCGATCAGCAGGCCGATAGCTATCGGCTTAATGCGACAGATAAATTCGAGGATCGATCATTTCAGTTTACACCGTTGAGCGGCTGGCGCTTTGCTAACTGCTATTTCAAAATATAATAAGTCGCCCGCTTCGCCCCAATCCGGATCAGTAAATTTTTCTCGACCAAATCGGCCAGATCGCGGCGGATTGTCTCGGGGCTGACATCGGGGATCAGTTCCTGAAAGTCGCTGTTGGTGATGCGCCCGTGTGTTTGTACGTAGACCAGCGCCTGCTCTTGACGCTCATTCAGAAAGACGTGGCCCCAACGTTGTTGATCGGGCTGCGCGCTCACCAGGTCGTCGCCAGCCGAGTAGAGCGTTACTTTGAAGCCGGCCGCCATCTCTTCAAAGATCGGCGCGGGCAAGCCGGCTTCTTGCATAGCGGAGATCATGCGGTCGATGCCGTAGCCCAGGCGCTCGATGTAGCCCAGATCGCTGAGCACAGCCACAATCGCCTCGTTGCGACTGTAGCGCTCGTCCTTCAGATTGTCCAAGGTGACATGCCCGGGTAGACGGCCTGGGCTGTAAATTTCCAAGCGGTTACTAAACATTAACAGACGAATGCCTTCGCCGCGGATGCTGTAATCGCGGTGGGCAATCGCGTTGACAATTGCCTCGCGTACCACCGGCAGCGGATACTCAGTCGTATCAGCCCGCGCCATGCCCGTAATCTTCATGCCGCGCCGCATGTTGCTGGCGACAAATGTCTCGGCCTGCCGCGCCTGTTCGGCTAGCACACCACCTAAATCTTGACGCACAAACTCGTCGCTCATGGCGGAGCCGGCATAACGGACACAGATCACCTCGGCGCTGCGCAGAAAGCGTTGTGGCTCACGCCCAAAAAGGAGCAAACCGGCGGCGGTGGGCACAATCTGACCTTTATCATTGTATGTAACACAACCGCGTGCGAGCAACGTCTGGGTAGGATCTTCATCCGGCGCCAGCTCGATGCGGTCCAGATAACGCTCTACGCGCGTCTGATCTAAATCGGCCAGGGTTGCGCCAGGGGTAGGCAGGCTTTCAAAGCCGGCATCGCCGCGCGCCAAGAGGAGTTGGCGTAATTCTGGCGTTGTCAAGGGACGATTTTGGGCGACGGTGCGTGTCAAGTAGAGCCCGCGCAGGCTATAAATATGCGGCAAGCCAGCCGGCACCTGCACGATGACGAGTGGCCCCTTTTCACCATCTGCGCCTTGCGGTGTGGGCAGAATGAGAGGCGGATCTGTCAGCAGCCCCGCCTGCACCACCGCCTCGCGCAAGGTGGGCAAATCGTTAATCTTTTGCGTCGCACCCTTTGCACTCACCCCCAAGATGACCAGGCCACCATTGGCATTCGCCATTGCGGCCAATGTTTCGGCAATTGTTTGCTGGGCGGCGGTTGCGCTCAAGAAGGCGACACGATCCGTTTGCCCGCCGCTTAGGAGTTTTGCTAATTCAGCGGCAGAGAGTGTCCCACGCTGGTTACGAAAGAATTGCCTGTTTTCGATCATCGTTATTGCGCCGCATTCTTGAGGATTTGTTCACAAGTTAGTTCCGAATTATCAGCCGGACGTGCAGGCTCGATCACATTGGTAATCAACAGTTGATCGGTGGCAACCGTCTCTGGTTGCGATATTTGATAGCGCAACGTGAAGAGCAACCAGCGCGCGGTATAAGCAGAAGTCGCCTGGTCGGTCCAGACAATCACTTTTGCGCAGACTGATGTTTCAATCGGATCGGTAAAGGCGAGCGGATCGGGCCGCAAAAATGGCACGTCAATCGGGCTACGCAAATCGTCGACCAAGATCAACTGGGCTGGATCGATGATGTCGCGCAAGCGGGCCGCTTCCGGATCTTCTTGCAGCGTGCTGTCGAGCAACGGCAGATGGTTTTGCGGATCTAACAAATAGGCCAACACAACCGCTTCTGGATAGAAAGGCGACGTGGGGATGCCATAACAAAAATCCAGCCCACGGTTCGATGATCGGTACGCAATCGTCTGGCGATAGGCAACAGTGGCGTCATCCAGCGCCAGGTTCACTGGTTCCACATCCACCCGATCGTAGCCCACCCGGCGACAGATGAGGCTGCGGTCATGCAGAGGATAAAGACCAATGACTTGTGTGATTGGCTCTGGCTGACGACTATAGGCCGTCCAATCTACACCTTCGAATCCACCCGGTGCATAGAGTTGGGTTACACCATAGCCATCCATCCGCCCACGCCACCAGATAAAGGTTAAGTAGGTGTTGCCACCCAACACGACCAGTTCTTTGCGTGAGTTGCCAGGGTCAACATCCGACCCTGGGTAGGTGACCGTATAGACAGGAATATCCCCCGCCTGATCGGGTTCGGCAATAAAACCTTGACCTGCCCCCTGCCAGTAACTGGGCAAGATCTGATGTCGGACTAGTGAGCTGGAAGATTGGCGCGCCAATGGTTCGCCTTCAGTAGTAACCGTAGTTTCACCCTGGCGCAGATCAAAGATGAGCGCACCCACCGGGCCAGCGCTTTCGCCGCTGCGATCATAATGGTAGAAGAGCAAACGTTCGATATCAACATCGCCGTCAATATCAACCTCGATCACATCACCGACCGGCGTCCAGTCTGCCGGCAAAAATTCTTCGAGGCCAAAGGTCATATTATTATTGTTACCCAGCCGAAAACAGCCGGCGAGGAGCAGGGCGAGGACGAGCAATAAAAAGGGACGAGCCGGTTGGCTTAGCAGTTTTGGCATTGAGTGAGTAGGTAGTGATCGGTAACCAGTAATCAGTCGTGACCGGCCACTGATTACTTGCTTATCGTGAACCGCAGCAAGTAACAGATCTTGCTAGCGCTTTCCTCATTTTAGCGTAGGCTTTGGTGGAAGCAAAAGCGGGCAAGCTGTTATAATAGTCTGTATGGAACTAGCTTCAGCCAGCCGTAGCCATGCGCCCCGGATTGTGGCGATTGGCGGCGGCACGGGCATGCCACAATTGCTGCGTGGATTACGCGCCTATACCGATAATATCACCGCGATTGTCACCGTCGCCGACGATGGGGGCAGCAGTGGCCGTTTGCGCCGCCAGATGGGAGTGCTACCGCCGGGCGATTTCCGCAACAATATCGCCGCGCTCAGCGATGCCGAAGAGTTGATGACGCGCCTGTTTCAATATCGCTTTGCCGATAGCGATTTGGGCGGCAGCAACAGCGAGCTGGCGGGCCACAGCTTTGGCAATTTATTCATTGCCACAATGGCCGCTGTGACCGGCAGTTTTGAAGCTGGCCTGGCCGAATGTAGCCGAGTCTTAGCGGTGCGTGGCCGGGTGCTGCCCAGCACCCTAGAGCATATTACCTTATGTGCCGAAATTTGTCGCACCCATCCCGATGGCAGTGAGGAATGGACGATTGTTGAAGGCGAAAGCAACATTCCCAAAGCCGGCGGGCGCATCGTGCGCGTCTTCTTAACCCCAGATACACCGCGTGCGTACCCAGAAGTGATTCGCTCGATTCTCCAGGCCGATCTGATTGTGGCCGGCCCAGGTAGTTTTTTTACGAGTGTCATGCCCAACTTGTTGGTCCCTTCCGTGTGTGCGGCAATCTGCGCCTCGCTGGCACCGCGTATTTATCTGTGCAACGTGGCAACCCAGCCTGGTGAAACCAATCACTACACCGTTTCAGATCACATGCGCCAACTTCGCCTGCATGCCGGTGAAGCTTTTACCACTGTGCTAGCGAATAGTAATTACGATCCATCTGTACCACCGTCGGCTTATGGGGATTGGGTTACGTTGCCCGCGCCCGATGAGTCGATCAATTATACCTTGTTTACTGGCGATCTCATCGATGAACAGCAGCCCTGGCGTCACAATTCAACCAAGTTAGCCGCTCGATTGATCGAAGTGTACAGGGAGTAGGGGAGTAGGGGTGTAGGGGTGTAAGAGTGCTCCCCTACTCCCCAACTCCCCAACACCTTTACTCCTCTGCAAGCGGTTGCAAACTATTATGATTCAGCTAACTGTGGTAAAATGGGTGCGCTGCCGTGCGGCGCAGCAAGGAAGATTGACTCAGCCTTACACGGATGGCAATGAAGCCAACCGTATTTTCACCAATTTTTATTATAGTATTTTTTAGTACAACAAAAGATTCAGCACCAAAAGCTCAAAATAAGGAGATCAATCATGGCAGTAAAAATTGCGATTAATGGTTTTGGTCGCATCGGTCGGCAAGTGACGAAGGCACTCTTTGAGAAATACAAGGGTGATTTCGATTTGGTGGCGGTTAACGACCTGGGCGATGTCAAGACCAATGCCCATCTCTTCAAATATGACAGCAATTATGGTGTCTACCGGGGCAGTGTCGAGGTTGACGGCGGTGACATTGTGATTGATGGCGACCGCGTCAAGGTGCTCAGCGAGCGCGATCCCAGCAACTTGCCGTGGGGTGACATGGGTGTGGACATTGTGGTGGAGAGCACTGGCCTTTTCACGGCCAAAGAGAAAGCATCTTTGCACCTGAGCGCCGGCGCTAAAAAAGTTATTATCAGCGCCCCGGCCAAAGGCGAAGATATCACCATTTGTATGGGCGTGAACAATGAAAAGTACGATCCGGCCAAGCACTTCGTGATCTCCAATGCCAGTTGCACCACTAATGGTCTTGCTCCCGTCGCCAAAGTACTACACGAGCGTTTTGGCATCGAGAAGGGTATTCTGACCACCGTGCATGCCTATACCAATTCCCAGCGCTTGCTCGACCTCGCCGCACCGGATCTGCGTGACGCACGCGCGGCGGCGGTCAATATTGTGCCTTCGGCCACCGGCGCCGCGCGCGCGGTCGGTCTGGTCATTCCGGAATTGCAGGGCAAATTTGGTGGCATGGCCTTCCGCGTGCCCACCCCTACCGTTTCCGTTGTTGACTTTACCGCCTTGCTCAGCCGCGACGTAACTGTCGCCGAGATCAATGCGGCGATGAAAGAATATGCCAATGGTTCGATGAAGGGCATTCTGGGCTATACCGAAGAGCCATTGGTTTCATCTGATCTAAAGGGCAACGCCCATTCCTCAATCTTCAGCGCCATCGACACCCTGGTGATTGGCGGCAACATGGTCAAGGCGATCGCGTGGTACGACAACGAGTGGGGCTACAGCGTCCGCGTGACGGATCTGGCCAAGTATATTGCCGATCGTGGTATCTAAATGCCAGGATGACGCCGACCCACGGTCGGAGGTGACAAGATGACAGAGAGATTCCCTAAGCATCCCTTCATCTTGTTACCTTGTCACCCTTTCATCCCCTCATCTCCTTCCGAGGCAGCCAACTATGAACAAAAAAACGATTAAAGATATCGACTGGCAAGGCAAAAAGGCGTTGGTGCGGGTAGATTTTAACGTACCGATTAGTGATGGTCACATTACGGATGATGCACGCATTGTCGCTGCCGTGCCCACAATCAACTATCTGCTCGAGCAAGGCGCGGCTGTGATCTTGATCAGCCACCTGGGTCGCCCCAAAGACGGCCAGCCCGATCCGCAGTTCAGCATGAAAATTACCGCCGATCACCTGGCGACGTTGATCCAGGCGCCGGTCCAGTTTGTCGGCAGCATTAGCGGACCAGAGGTGGCAGAGGCAGCCAAGGTTTTGCAATCTGGCCAAGTATTGGTGCTCGAGAATACGCGTTTCGACAAGCGCGAGACCAAGAACGACCGCAGCATGGCCCAAGAATTGGCCGCCCTGGCCGATGTTTTTGTCAACGATGCCTTTGGCAGCGCGCACCGAGCCCATGCCAGCACCACCGGCGTCGCCGAGTTTCTACCGGCCGTAGCTGGTTTTCTGATGGAGAAAGAGCTGGATTACCTGGGCTCGGCGCTTGAAACACCCAAACACCCGTTTGTTGCCATCCTCGGTGGGGCCAAGATTAGCGATAAGATTGGCGTGATCGAGGCACTCTTGCAAAAAGTGGACGCCATCCTAATCGGGGGTGGTATGGCCAATACCTTCTTGGCCGCGGCGGGCTATCCAATGGGCAAAAGTCTGGTCGAAACCGAGTCGTTGAGTGTTGCGGCCGAGTTAATGGAAAAGGGCGCCGCGCAGATCAATCTACCAGTTGACCTGCGTGTAGCGCAGGAGTTTGCCGCTGACGCCGAGAACAAAGTGGTCAGCGTCGAAGATGTTCCCACCGGCTGGATGGCACTCGACATTGGCCCTGCCACAATTGCCCACTATTCAAACCGCTTAGCCGGAGCAAAAACAGTGATCTGGAACGGCCCGATGGGGGTCTTCGAATTCCCTGTTTTCGCCCAAGGCACCGTTGCCATTGCCGAAATGTTAACCAGCTTGCGTGATGCGGTTACGATCATTGGCGGTGGCGACAGTGCGGCCGCCGTGCGCCAGGCTGGACTGGAAGATAAAATTAGCCACGTGAGCACAGGCGGCGGCGCGAGTTTGGAATTTCTAGAAGGCAAGGAACTGCCAGGTGTGGCAGCTCTGAATGATCGATAGGTGGGAAAAGGGATACGGGGAACGGAAACAACAACTGCAACCCTGATCTACCGCATCCTGAATCCCGTTTCCCGTATCCCCTTTCCCAGAAAAATAAACCATGAACTTTTTCAAACGCATTGCCAATTTATTCAGCGGTCCACCGGCCACAAATAGCAATCTTCTCACCATCTATTTGCTAAGTCGCCGATGCCGTGAACCCATTATGGG
>JBBRVA010000299.1:0-8893 GCA_038247295.1 Caldilineales bacterium
AGTGCATGGCATCCCCAACAACAAATGGTCCAATGCCTACACGGTAGATGGCTTACGGCCGGGCCAGACTTATTACTTTGCGGTGCGCACCTATACCCCGGCCCACAGTCTCAATACCAATCCACTCTACAGCGCATTTGGCGTTGAACAGAGCGCCGCGCTCACGATTCCTTTGTTGTCGCTCTATGTCCTGGCGCTGGACAGTGATTTGAGCACGCAAGCGGAGCCGCTGATCAACGCGATTCAGTCGGCAACCGCAACGGACGCCAACAAGGTTGCCCTCCTCGTGGTCGACCGCGCGGGTGATAACAACACCCAAATTCTGTCGGTCTACGGCGGCAAAATCGATCCGGTCGCCGGCCTGCCTGATCCAACAACCGGACAACTCAATTTAGCTTTGCAGGAGTATGACACTGCCAATCAACTCGCATTGGGCGCATTTATTCAATGGGCGAGAACCACGTACCCCACACCACAGACGGCGCTGACCTACGTAGGTCACGGCGTACCGTTAGCGCCAGCCGATGCCATGCGCTATATCAGTGCCACTGTTAGCGCCGCAGGCAACAATACGGCAGGTGACAATACCATCATTCTAAGACCAAGCAGGCAGTTCATGACCCCTGGCTTCTTGACCGATGAGCAAGCGCGCTCACTGATCTCGCCCTATACGCTGGCCGAAGCGTTGCGCATCGGCACCAACAATGGCGCCAATCCACTCACCGTACTCGATATTGTCCATTGTTTTGGCGGCACGATTGAGGAGTTTTACGAGCTGGCGAACCCCGGCGGCACCCCCTTTGCCGAGGTGATGGTCGGTTCACCCAATTATGCGTACTCCGGACCGATCTTGCTCAATCGAGCCCTGCTGGCCGTACAACCGGGCCAATCCGCCAGTACGATGGCAATCAATATGATGGCCGCCTACAATACAGCCTTACACGAAGCTGATGATTTAGACGGCCAACTCAATGTTGTCGCTCATCCACGCGTGTTGGTTGCTGTGGAAAGTAGTAAGATCGCGCCGATCAAGCAAGCCGTAGATCGGTTGGCCGCGGCGCTGCTGCAAAGCATGGATGGTTCGCCGACAGCAGCCAACGACACCAAAGCCAAGATTACAATTGCCCATCAGCACAGCCAGAAATATGATACAACCTTGTGTGACATGCCCGAACGCAAACAGGACTGGCAGCTAGACGCCGAAGATGCACTCTCCGATCTGGCCGACTTTGCCCTGCAACTGCGCGACCAATTTGATCCCACAGCCAGCACCTATCTGGCAGCCAATGATGTGCTTAGCCAGTTGAACGCCGCAATCATTGGATCCCCCGTGCGTGTTCCCGGCACGCCTTGGTTCGCCAGTGATCCAAAACCAGTCTGGGCCTTTGATAGCAACGCGCAAGGCATTGCCATCTACAATGATTTCCACGGCATGTACATCAATAACGACACCTTCTTGGGCTGGCAGGCGCATTGGTACAATAAAGGCGGCGACGATAATCCCCACCCTTATGCATTTGTGCAAGGCACACAATCCACCTGGTCCGATGTTTTACAGCGCTTCTGGCAAGATGCAAAAAATGGTGTGCAAACCATCGCCTGCGCGGCCAAAATGCCGACAGTTAGAATCTTTTACCAACTTTACTTACCTGTGATCCATAGATAGAATTAGTCTACACCTGATATCTACATGTAGATATCAGGTTTGTTATTCTCTAAATATCAACGACCGCACCTGATTATCCACGACAATGAGAGTGAACTTCAGCCGTTGATAGCTATTTGAGACGAATGGATAGTAGTCAAACAGAAACGCAATTATGCTAAACCCTTTTGAAACACCCACCTATCTGCAAAAATTTGGCCTCAAAGAGCCACCCTACGCCACCAATCCCGACGAGCGTTACTTATATCTGACGGTCAGCCATCAAGAGGCGATTAGCATGTGTGGGCGCTTGATCCAAAACCGGGAAGGCGTCGGTTTGATTGTGGGTGAGCAAGGCACAGGCAAGACTACGATCATACGCTGCCTGGTCAGTCTGATGCGTAATGTGTATGGTGAAGAAGAGCAGGTCATTGCAATGACGTAACATTCAAGCTATCATGCAGTGATGGGGAAATAAAAATGGGTCAACGGTATAATCCGTTGACCCATTTCTCCAGCCTATTTCACCGCTACAAGTGCGGAAACGACGGGATTTGAACCCGCGACCTCGGCCTTGACAGGGCCGCATGCTAACCGCTACACCACGTCTCCATTGAAACAACGTTACTTATAATATCACTGCACAGGGTGGATTGTCAAATGGGTGGCGCTGAGAAATTCAGAAACGCTTTGATCAGCGGGACAAAGTCGGTCAAGGCACGGACGCGTTCGCCCCAGGCGCGATGCTCGGCACCCAACAACAAGGTCAACGCTGGATTCTCGGTATGTTTGCCATGCGTGCAATCCTCAACGTTGCCATGATCGCTGCTAACGATGATCAGCGTCTGTTCCAGATCGGCCGCCGCCAACAGGCCGGCCAGAAAGCGATCAAACGTCTGAAAATTGGCGATCGCCGCATCGAGCTGCGCGCGATGCCCTAGCAGATCAGTCAACCAGTGCTCGAAGAAGACAAAGTGATAGTTTTGGGCCAGCTGCCATAACACTTGGCCACCCGCTTCTGGGGTGTAAACCGGCACATCGTGATACCCCAATTGGTCGCGCCAACCGGCGTTGGTAAAATCGGCGGCCAGGGCATGGCCGGCATATAAGTCGGCTTGATCGAGTAAGGTTTGACCGCCAACGGTGGCGGCGTAGGGCACGGCACTCAGCAAACGTTTGCCCCGCTGCACAGCATCAAAATAGCCTTGCGGATAGGCATTGCAAAAGTAGCCGCGTCGCCCGCTCACGCGCAACTGTTGAAAAATACTGGCTTCGTCTAGAATGGCGCGCACACGCCCATCTGGCCGCGGGCCATAGTGCTCGCCCAAGCGCTGTGGGGCATTGATCCCCGTCAGGATGGCCGCTTGCCCGGTGGCACTCTGTGGTCGGCCCGGTATGCCAAGCTGGGCATCGGTGGGGATCAGTTCGGCATGCACGGTCGAGAGGCGACCGGTCGCCGCCACGGGCCGTTGACCGTCCAACAAGTGATGCAATGTCGGATAAGCGCCCGCGGCCAGTGGGTTGACAGCGGGATCATCGGCACCCAAGCCGACGCCGTCGAGAAAAAGAAAGATAACGCGCTTCAACGGACGGCTTCTCGCGGCTCAGCCATGTGGGCATTGACAATCGCCACAAGCCTTTGCTCCAGTTCAGCCAAGCCAGGGTTGACCTCGACATATTGTAATCCCAGCTTAGCGGCAGCCGCTTGGGCGCGGGCGCGTTCGGCATGCTCGGGCAATTGTTGGAGATACATCAAGTGGGTGTAGTTGCCAAAGTACAGTTGCAATAGTTCGGGATGACGATCCAAGCCCAGCCCTTTCCAGACCAGGCTGTCAAAGTGGTGAGCTAGAAAATCAGTCAGATAAAAGGTGCCAAGATGGGCCTCATTTTGCTGATCGAAGGCTGCGCCACCATAAAACTCGTAGCAGTGGGGACCGGCGATGCGCACGACGTGCGGATAGCGCTCGATCAGGGCATCCAATGCCCCACCCGTGCCACAGTCGGCATAACCGAGCAGAATCAGATCAAAACGATCGGCCCATTCATCCAGCCTTTCCGCCACCGCCGGTGCAATCCGTTCGGGCCGGTTGTGCAATTGCGCCGGCACGGCGGTCAATTCGTAATCCCAGCCCTGTCGATTGCCAATCGCGATCATTTCACGCACGATCGCGCCACAGGCAATGATCCCGATTTTCATTTTTAGTTTTCCCTGGCCGCTGGACCAATCGGTAGAACACGAACTTTGTGTTTGTTGTCACTGACCACAATGAGCACACCTGAAAGCAAAACTGTTTCAAATTTTCTTATCACGGCTATTATCTTTTCACCAATTGCCTGTGGTACTAATACTTGAGCACGAATCAAGATTACACTAGGTCCGCTTGCTTGAGTTTGGGCCAAAAGTGCGCCGAAGTCGAGATCATTTGTCAGAACAAAGTAGCCATGTTCTCTAGCATAGGCCATAATCAGAGAGTCCGGCGCGTTAACTTTCCCTAAAGTAGACCAATGCTGAGCCTCGTAGCCTGCTACGCCAAAATAGTTTACCCAGACAGGTGACAGATTCATGTCAATCAAAATTTTCAAACTCATGCCACCACCGGATCAATCTCCTGCTCCTCCAACCGCCACGCCGCATAGAGTAAGGCCTGTTGGATATCTTCTCGCTCTAAATATGGATAGTATTGTAGAATTTCATCAGGCGTAAAACCGGCAGCGATATGTCGAACAATCATACCCGCCGTAACCCGCATGCCACGGATAGACGCCCTACCGCCCATAACTTCCGGATCAAAGGTAATTCGATCAAGCTTAAGCATCTCTATACCTCACTTTATAAGTTTACTGGTCAAAGTAAACTACAATCGTTCAATTTTAGACCCGTTGCCGGCGTTCGCTACGGCGGGCCGACGAACGGGCAGCCCGGCTCTCTGCGCTTTCAATCGGGCTCCCATTTTCCATAATTGGCGGCGGACCGGCGATAGGCTCATGTTGCGCCCGATTCAGGGCATCGCGCATGGCGGCAATGTGGGCGGGTGAACTGCCACAACAGGCGCCAATGATGTTGATGCCCAGGCTGCGCATTTTGAGCGCATAGTCGGCCATCACATCGGGCGTGCCTTCATAATGAATTTTGCCATTGGCGTATTTGGGCATGCCCGAATTGCTCTGCACCATCAGATAAACCCCCTGTGGGCGGTATTGTGCAAGCTGGGTGGCAATCACTTCCATCTCGTCGGTGCCGGTGCCACAGTTAGCGCCGATCACTTTGACGCCCCAGCTGGACAATGTCTCCACCGCTTCGCGTGGGCTGATGCCCATCATCGTGTGCAGATTGGTGTCAAAGCTCAGCGTAGTAACGATCGGCAAATGGGGCGCAACTTTGCGCGCCGCGTCAACCGCAGCCTGCACTTCATTCATCAAGTACATCGTCTCGATCACCAGGCAATCGACCCCGCCTTCGACCAGCCCAATCACCTGTTCCACAAATATGGCCTCAGCCTCGGCCACCGTGACCGGTCCCACTGGCACGATCATGTCGCCAGTCGGGCCGACACTACCGGCCACAAGCGCGCCCGCCGGATGCGCCACTTCGCACGCCAGCGCGGCACCAGCTCGATTTAACTCGACTACACGATCCTGCAAGTTGTGCAACTTCAGCCGCGCCGATGTCCCGCCAAAGGTATTCGTTTCGATCAGATTCGACCCAGCATCGATGTAACCCTGGTAGACTGCGCGCACGACATCGGGGCGGGTCACATTCCAGAGTTCGGGCGCGCCGCCGTCGGTCAACCCCGCCTGTTGCAGCATGGTCCCCATCGCGCCATCACCCAGGATGACACGGCCTTCTGCAAGCCAGGTGAGCAGTTGATTATTGGACATAGGAGAGATCCTTTCGTTTTTTAGGATGGCAGGATGGCAGGATGGCAGGATGACAGGATGAGAGGATGAGAGGATGACAGGATGACATAGGGAGTCCCTGTGTCATCCCTTCATCCTGTCATCCTGTCATCCTCTCATGATTCATTTAATTCGCGCAGCATCTTGAGCAGCCGCTCTTGCGGATACTCCATCTCGACTTCTTTCGCCACACCCTGCGCCACGGTTTCTGGATCGCCCTCGCGCGTCTGCCATTCGTCTTTGCGCCACTCTTCCAGATAGGCGTCGGTGCCGGTCAGGTTGAGGCGCATGGCGGCTTCATCGATCACAATTTCAAAACGTTGCGGCAGTTTTGCCTTGGCGGTATTGCGCCGTCCCTCGCGTGCGGTAACCATCGCTGGGAATTCACGCCAATAGGTAATTTGATATTCAGCCATCATTGCTCCTACATATAAGCCTGAACGGTAGTAACGCTTCAGACTACTTCTGATTTCGTCCCACACTCCATCCGATTCAGAAAACAGCAGATGAGCGCAGGGATAAATCTGCTGTTTTCTGAATCGGATGGAGTGTTTTAGCCTGAATAAGCGGCCCTAATTTTCGGCAACCCCGGCGCGCCGTTGCGTCCGTTGCGCACGGCGCGCATCGCGATCTTCGCGGCTGCCGCGCCCATTGCGGCCACTGCCGGCCATCGCCGTAAATGCCAGTAGGCGTTCCGGCGTCCACTGCGCTTTTGCCGCGCCCAAAATCGCTTCGAGATGCGGAAACCCATCACTGGCGTGCGGAATTTCAATCGCGCCGACAAATTCATCTTGGAAAGCAGGCTCCACCGCGGTCTCGATATAGGTGACCCAGCGCGCCATCGCTTGCGCTTCAGCCCTTTTGCCTTTGTCCAGCAAGATCATGCGCGCGCCGTCGCCGGCGGCGTTGCCCACCGCCTGCACTTCCGCTAGATCACAGTCGGGGATCAAGCCCAGGATCATGGCGTGGGTCGGGTCGATATAGGAGCCAAAGCCACCGGCGAGGACAATCCGATCCACGCCGGATAGCGCCAGCCGGTTCATCAACAATTTTGTCCCGGCGTAGAGGGCGGCTTTGCCCAACTGGATCGCGCGGATATCATCCGAGTGGACAACAATTGGCTGGCCGGTGCTGGTCTCGTGCGGCCAAGCGAGCACAAATTCGGCTTTGCCGCCCCCTTCGCCCAAACCCATGCGCAGACGCGGATGATCCAGCGTTATAAAGCGACCATTGGGTGCGACCACGCCCGCCTTAAACAACTCGGCAATCGCTTCGATAATCCCAGAGCCGCAAATCCCGGAGGCGCGCAAGGTGGGATTGAGGATTTCGTCGCGTTTACGACGGCGTTCCGCGCGCGGGTCAAGCTCCGGATTAGACTCAGCACCGTTTCCCGTTTCCCGTTTTCCGTTTTCCGCACTCTCGACCCACTCGTCCTGTCCAATAATCTTATACCGCACAGCCAACGTCGCCGGATCGATCCGAATTCGTTCCATTGCACCGGCGGCGGCGCGCATGCCGTGTTGAATCTGCGCGCCTTCAAAGGCCGGACCGGTAGGACTGCTGGCACTCAACACGCGCTGACGATTGCCGAGTAAAATTTCGCCATTGGTGCCAATGTCGATGATCAGCAAGTTGCGATCCTGGTTATACGGCGCTTCGGCGACTAAGACACCCACATTATCGGCACCGACATGGCCAGCTTCGCACGCTGGCAAGTGAATATTAGCGCCGGGGGCGATCGCAATGCCCAAGTCACGCGCCTTCACATCCAACGCCTGATGCGTGATCAAACTAAACGGTGCGCCGCCCAGTTCCCGCGGGTTGACGCCCAGGATCAGGTGGTGCATGGTGGTGTTGCCGACGACGACCATCTCGACCACATCAGTCGCTTGAATGCCAGCTTGGGCGCACACTTCGCCAATCACGCCATTCAAACCGTCAATAATTGCCTTGTGCATGCGTTCTGTGCCATCAACGTTCATCATCGCATAACTAACGCGGCTCATCAAATCTTCGCCATAAGGCACTTGCGGATTCATGCGGCTGGCCGTGGCGAGAATTTCGCCCGTGCGCAAATGGCAGAGATGGCCGGCGACCGTCGTCGTGCCCACATCAACGGCAATGCCATACAGATTGTCATCAAAACCGGGCTGCACGCGCACCACCGCTTGTCCATGCCAGACGGTAACGGTGATGCCCCGCCCCGCCGCGGCCAGCGCCGGTTGCAGCGCACGCAACACAGTCAAGTCGACGCGCAAATTGTCTAACCCGTGGACGCTGCGCAGTTCATCTTGCAAACGCTCCCAATCGCCCCGGTGATCCTTAAGCTGGGCGGCGGGTAATTCCACATAATAGAGACGCATCACCGCATCTACCGTGATCGGGCGGACGAGACCAGCCGCTTTGCGCACCACCTGTTTACGGGTTTGGCTCTCTTCCGGCACGCGGATCACCACGTCGCCGGTTACCTGGCAGGCGCAACTCATGCGCGCGCCGGGTTCAAAATTATATTTTTCGGCATACAGCGTTTCGCGTTCACCTGGCGCGGTCAGATGGGTGGCAGTCGACTTGACGCCAAACTTAGCAAAATCGCCCTCTTCGACAAAAATCTTGCACTTGCGGCACGTCTGGTGGCCGCCGCAGATCGATTCGATCTCCACGCCCAAACGGCGGGCCGCTTCGAGCAACGTCGTGCCAGTGGCGATGTCGCCTTGACGCCCGATTGGCTGGAAGATGACTTTGGCGGTGGCGGCGTTGTCACCGTTGTGATTTGAACTGGTTTGAGAATTCAACATGCTGTTTGGTTCTACTTTATCGACGACGCACAAGGATATCCAGTCACATTACAATCATTGCGCTATTATACCGTTGGAACGCGATCCGAACCAAGTCTAGGGGGTGCAGTGCGGGGAAAGATCGTGTGTTAAGCAAAAAACCGGACCCACCTGCGATGGGTCCGGTAATCAAGAGCAGAAGCCAGCAACACAAAACGTGTGCAAACGCTGAACTATGGACCAATATATGTTTGTCGTCGCGACTCGAAGGCATCAAAGAAATAAGTGCCACGCGTGCCAGTGTCAATACCGCTTACCGGTCCCAAACGCACTCGGTCAATGCGACGAGTATCATTGTCCACACCGGTCAGGTTTGTTTGCTGTACACCGTCGATCCAGAGGGTGAGGTTACCATTGTTCGCGCCTACTGCCGTCGCCACCTTATAGTCGAATTCGATTACATGAGGTCCATCGCTGATCGTAAGTGCAGAGCTGCTCGACCAAGCTGAGGCATCGGTAAGCAAGGACGATTTGATCTGGTAAACACTGCCAATTCTGAGTAATTCCAACCGCAGTA
>JBBRVA010000300.1:0-8878 GCA_038247295.1 Caldilineales bacterium
ATCGCTCTCACTTTGATAATTCTCAGCAACATGTGCAATATCGAAGCCTAGATTTCGGAGTAACTTCATACTGGGCATTGGAAAATTTTCATCTGCCAAAAATTTCATCGCGTTCAATTCGCCCGAGGCATATCATAAAGTGCTTCTTCGCTCAGGCATTCGCTAGCATAGGCAAAGACAGCTTGCAGTGCCTCCGGAGAAAGTCGCGGGTAACTTTCAAAAATCTCTTCAAACGTCCAGCCATTGGCAAACAGGCGCAAGATAAAATCTACTGATAGCCTTGTCCCTTTGACAACCGGCTTACCCACTAGAATGGCCGGATCAGAGTGGATAAACATGCGCCAATCAATGGTTTTTTTGCCGCGTTGTTGGGATGGATTGACTAGCGATTCCACCATTTTATCTCCTTTCTCTAGAAATTCGCTCCATTTGTTGATCGATGACATACTATCTATCACAATTATACCACATTGGTTGTCTTTAGCGATGGGTTCAAGCGCCATAGAATAGAACCGCGGGTGCACAGAAAGGCGCGGATCATTGCCCGGCTGACAATGATCCGCGTCTTCCTGTGCATCCGCGGTTCTGAGCGAGACTTTAAGCCGCCCTGAACCTAACCTCGCTCATTTCCTCATCAATCCACTTCTAAATCATCACGCACAAGCTGGTCAACGCTCACACCAAACAAATCGGCGATCTGAATTGCCAGTTCTAGCGATGGACTGCGTTTACCAGTCTCAATTTTGGTAATGTGGCTGTGTGACTGAAAACCAAGCGCATGCGCCATTTCCCGTAAACTCATCCCACGTCTCTGGCGTAAGATATGCAGCTTTTCTCCAAACCGTTGCATGCTTTCTTCTCACTCATCGTATCGCTTCTGCGAATATTTTGGGTCTTGACAGCAATGAAAAATGGTGATAAGATGATGGTGTCGAATTCGACACCATTGCAGTTGGTTGCTTATCTAAATTCAACAAAGAGGAGAAACATCGTGGGAACTATGCCCCCCGCTGAACTACTAAAATTGTGGACACTCAATGAAATTCCAGTTGAAACGACCCTCGGCCATGTACTGCAAAATTTGGTCAAACTGCACAGTGACTTGAAAGTCCACAATCTAACTCTTTACCAACTACGCGCCGACGTGGATCGTTTGATTGCCCACACCGTTCTGCAGCCCACTTCTAATGCTAAAAAATAGCCACCTAAACGCAGCTGATCCAACCACCTCTCGGCACAATGGGACGCGACCAGCGATTGCCCCCTAAACCATCCGCTTAGGAATTGTGACCGATTCACCAGAATAATTCACATCTGTCAGGTTTTGAAAACCTGACAGATGTGGTCCAACTTATTTGATCGTTATTCCTAATCCCCCGCCGTCTGCGCTCGACCCTTCTCCTCGGTGGGCAACAGTGTATATTCGCCTGGCACTTGAATGCCGGTGGCGGCCGCTAATTGGGCAGCACGGCGGGTTTCGGCCAGCTTGGCTTCCTTGACCGTGCGGCGATTGGCCCGCTTGACCGCCATATTGTCTAGCGAACCAACCACCATCGCATAGGCTACCGGCACGATCAAGAGGGTCAGAAACGTACTCGTGATCATACCACCCATGATCGCTACCGACATGGCGGCGCGGAACTCGCCACCAGCACTGAAACCCAGAGCGACCGGGATCATGGCAAGAATCATCGAAAGCGAGGTCATTAGAATCGGACGCAGACGAATCGGTCCGGCGCGGCGCATGGCATCGGCTGCGTTTGCGCCCGCGTCACGCGCCCGGTTGGCAAAGTCGACCAGGAGGATCGAGTTCTTGGTCACCAAACCCATCAACATGATAAAGCCGATAAAGGCCGTCAAGTCGAGCGGGCGGCGGGTGATCAAGAGCGCCAAGAGTGCGCCGATAATCGCCAGCGGCATCGCGATCATGATCAGCAAGGGCTGGATAAAGCTGCCAAATTGACTAGCCAACACCATGTAGATAAAGATAACTGAGAGCGCCAGCGCCAACCCCAGGCTACGGAACGAATCGGCCTGCGTTTGCGCGTTGCCACCCATTTCAACGATCATACCGGCGGGTAAGTTCAGCGTGGCAAGAAACTCGGTTACTTCGGCGGTTGTCTCTGGGACGTCACGCCCGGCGACATTGGCATTGATAGTAATCAGCGATTGGCGATCCTGGCGCGAAATCTGGTTGGGGCCAGCGGCGAGCTCGACCTGTGCCACATTGCGGACAGGAATGAGTTGCCCGGCAGGTGACAATAGATTGATATTGAGAATATCTTCCTGGCTAGAGCGATTGCTCTCTTGCAATTGCACTCGAATATCCGCTTCCGGCCCTTCGCCCCGGTAGGTTGAGACAACTTCACCATTGACCAAGAGCCGCACGGTCGAACCCAATTGTGCTGTATTTAGCCCTAATTGTGAGGCACGCTGGCGATTTACTTCCAAACGTAATTCTGGCCGACCTGGCTTATAACTACTGTTGATATCAACTAAATCGGGAATCGATTTTAGCTGTTCAGCAATAGCGAGGGCTTCGGCGCCCAAGGCCTCATAGTCGGTGCCGGAAATCCCCTTGACGTTGATCGCAATATCGGTGGCCGCACCGCCGGGGCCACCGCCGGTAACAAATGAGAGGCCAGGCACCCCGGTCAACGGCCCACGCATGGCGTCGATCACCGGTTGGGTGGCCGTATCTTCATCGAGCTTGACCACGAAGGAAGCCCGCTCTGGCGCGCCAGTCGCGCCAATCGAGGTGAAGACGGCGGTCACATGCGGGTGGCTACGCAAGATCTCTTCGACCTTGATGGCCTCCTTCTGTGTCATTTCGAGCGGCGCGCCGGCGGGCAACTCCATATTCAGGTTGAACAAGTGCTCTTCCGTCTTTGGCACAAAGCTCTGGTTGATAAAGCGTACGCTGTAGATACTGCCGGCCATAATCGCAAAGGCGAGAAAGATCGTGATCCAGCGATGGCGTAGCGTCCAGTTGAGCAGCACGGCGTAGAAACGGCTGAGCCAGCTATTGGCGGCTTCTTCGTGCTCGTCGCCCTCTTTGATAATGCGATCCTGATTTTCTTCCGCTTTAAAGAAATAGGCGCTCAACATTGGCGCCAGGGTCAATGACTCAAAGGTTGAGACAACAATCGCAATTGAAACAGTCAGGCCAAAATCGCGAAAGAAGCGCCCGATAATACCTTCGGCATAGGCTACGGGCACAAAGACGGCCAGAATGGTAGCGCCAGTAGCCAACACGGCCAGCACCACTTCTTGCGTGCCCAGGCTGGCTGCTTCGCGCGGTTTGTAGCCTTTTTGCAGCCAGCGCAGAATGTTTTCGCGCACCACAATTGCGTCGTCAATCACCAGACCGACAACCAGCGCCAGTGCCAACAGCGAGAGTTGGTTGAGCCCAATCCCAAAGAGATCCATAAAAAAGAGCGACGAGATCATGATCACCGGCAAGCCGGCCATCGTCACCAAGGTGTTGCGCAAGTCGCGGAAAAAGACGAGTACGACCAGGCTGGCCAGTACGGCGCCCCACAACAGGTCTTCTAAGGCGCCCATCGTGTTGCGTTCTACCTGCACCGACTGGTCGGACGAAATCACTACTTCTAAATCTGGATTGGCGGCGACGATCGGATCCAATTGTTCTTTCACACCACCCACCACCGCCGCAGTGTTGGTGCCACTCTGTTTGCGTACACGTACCACCACCGATTCTTCACCATTTAAGCGCGTAATCGTATCGCGTGTTTCAAAGCCATCGACAACCGCAGCTACATCGCGCAGAAAGATCGGTGTGGTGCCACGCTGGCTGATCACGACATTTTCAATATCTTGTAGTGTTTGAAAATTGCCTGGCGTACGCACCAGCAATTCCTTGCCCGCCTCGACGACCGCGCCACCGGGGATGGTCAGGTTTTGCGTTTGCAGCGCACTCACCACTTGCTGCGGCGAAATCCGGCGCGCCTGTAACGCCTGCATATTCAAATTAATTTTGATCTCGCGCACTTCGCCGCCGTCCACATCGACCGCGGCAACGCCACCCACCTGTTGGAGTGGAGCTTGAATCTTCTCTTCGACCAGGGCGCGCAACTCGACCGGCGCCAATTGGCCCGTGGCGTCGGCCACGCCAAAGAGCAAGACTGGCTGGTCAGACGGATTAAAACGGCGGATGATCGGTTCCTGGATGCCGGTCGGCAACTGGCTACGCAGCAGATTGACCTTCTCGCGCACTTCCTGGTTCACTTTATCGGCCGATTCGTTGAGATCAAACTGCAACACAATCGTGCTGACACTTTCCGCCGATGTCGAGCTGACCTGCTCGATACCGCCGATCGTGCTCAGTTCTTCCTCCAGCACGCTGGTGATCTGCTCTTCCATTTCGTCCGGGCTGGCACCGGGGTAGATGGTGTTGACAACCACGATCGGGAATTCCACATTCGGGAAGATGTCGACCGGCATCCGGAAATAAGAGAAAATACCCATCACAATGCCCGCGACCAGGATCATGGTCATAAAGACGGGTTGGCGGATGGAGATGTCCCAGAGTTTCATTGTGTTCGTTCCTTTGTTAATTGGGTAGACGGTAGACAGTAGACGGTAGTCGGTATTGTGCCGACTGTCTACTGTCTACCGTCTACTATCTACTCTTCCACTAACTCCACTGTCGCCGACATGCCTGGCGCCAATACATCGGCATCGCCGGTAGGGCGGATTGTCACCTGGACCGTGCGAGTGTTGGCATCTAATTCAGGGGCGATAATGGCAACTGCACCCTCAAATGTCTGATCAGGATACGCATCCACCCGAATGAGCGCCTTTTGGCCGATCTGGAGCTGGCTCAAACGCGCCTCTTCTACCGCGATCGTAATCTTAACCGCCGGTGATAAGAGTGTCACCACCGGTGTACCGGGAGCCGCCATCGCACCGACGGCCGTGGTCACGCGGGAAACCACGCCATCGATAGGTGACGTAATCGTCGCCTTGTTCAACTGCAATTGGGCCAGATAGAGCGTCGTCTCCGCGGCCCGCACCTGCGCTTCCGCCGCATTGACCTGAGCCGCTTTAGCGCCATCTTCTAACCGTTGCAGCGCGGCGCGAGCATTCGCCAGTTGGGCATAGGCGCCAGCAATTACATCCGCGGTGGCGCCAAGCATCAGTTTGTCATATTGAGCCTGCGCGGCTTCGATGGCCAGGGTGGCTTGCTGTAATTGCAAACTTTGTGGCAGTGCGCCGATATTGGGGTTGCCTTTGACGAGATTATAGCCCGCCTGCGCCACCGTTACTGCGGCTTGGGCCTGCTTGAGTTGTGCGAGCGCCAAGCGGCGTTCCTCGTCGGTTGGACCATTAGCAGCGCGCGTATAGGCTGCCCCCGCGGCAGCAACGCCTGCCCGTGCCGCTTCTAGATCTGCTTCTTTCGGTGAGTCGTTTAATAAATCTAATTGCGACTTGACCGCATCTAGGCCGGCCAGTGCCTGGGCGCGCTGCGCTTCCAAGGCTGTCGTCTCGACACGCGCCAACACATCGCCGGCTTTCACTTCGCTCCCCACATCGACCATCATCTCTAATATCTGACCATTGACCTGGGCTACCACCACAACCTGTTGTTCGGTTACAATCTCGGCATTGTAGCCAGCTTGCGCCAGCGGAGCAGTAGCCACACTAGCTGGGGCGACGGGAGCGGCGGCAGCCGGTGCGGCAGCGACAGCCACGCCGGTTGCGGTTGATTCAGTGCTACCCCCTACCGCTGTAGTTTGGGTGGAGACTTGGGTGGTGGTGATACTTTCCGTCGCCGCATCAGGTTGATAGGCAGGCGCGTTAAACGGCTCCGCCGTGGGCTGGGCGCCGGTAAACGAACAACTCGCCAAAATGGCAACTAATAAGAGGACGCCAAGCGCATCCCAAATCCTTCTTGCGAGCGCACTAAAATGGTAGCGACCTTGCCTGAGCATGAAAATTTCCTGTCTTTGTAAAGATTGATATGAATAGAAGCTTTTGACAAACGACGAAAGACGAATGACCAACGACCGACCTCCACAACCATTCGTCGTTGGTCATTCGTCTTTCGTCGTTTTATTTCACAACGCCATGCAAAAATAGATCCAACGTATGTTCGACAATCGCATCGCCAATATCAGTCTCTTCCAAGAAGAGCAATTGGGCAACGCTGTTGTTAAGCATGCCAAGCAGACTAAGGGTCGCCAGTTCAACATTCATTGGCCGGAAGATGCCTTGGGCAATGCCTTCTTCCAGAATTACAACGATTGGGCCTAGGTGCCGCTCGCGCTGCTTACACATGATCTCATGTAACTGCACATGCAAGCCGCCAATTTCGCGCAACACAGTGAGGATCAGCGAGCGGCGTTCGCGCATGAGCCCAAAGTGAGCATAAAGCGCAGCCCGTAACTTTAGAATCGGGTCGGGCGCTTGTTGTGCCGCGGCAACGACGCGATCGTGTACATATTCCATATCGCGTTCTAGCACACTTAGGAAAATTTCTTCCTTGTCGCGAAAATAGTGATAAATTGTGGCCTTCGCCAAGCCACACTCGTTGGCCAGATCGCGCATCGATAAGCCAGCATAGCCATGCTGGGCCAACAACTTTTGCGCAGCATCGAGAATCGCTTGTTTAGAAGGTGTTACGAGGACTTCTCCCATTTCTTCATCTTTACCCCGTCTAGTTTGACGGAACAGCTCTTTTTGCTCATAATGAGTTGGATCGACCGAACGGTCGGTCGAAAAACATTGTACAGTTGATTCTATTCACTTGTCAAAATAAGTTGTATGATGTTGTAGCAATTTTATCGGTATACCAAAAGTCAGGAAAGAGGAACTTAGTATGGGGCGGACCTCAAATCGGGGTGAGAGACAGGCAAGCAACGCAGACAAGCCCACCTTCCGTACACGACAACAAATCTTGCGCTATGGCATTATGCCACTGCTCGCACTCTGTATGATCGGTTTGCTGGTTTGGCGGCCAGCGGGCGTAACCGTCTATGCAGCAACAGAACGCAACATGGCGCAAAGCGGCCCACAGGGTAAACTGGCAGTTGTCGGTGCACAAAATGCAGTTTTGTATGATGCGCCCGGCGGAACCGAGGGTCAGACGCTGCTGCCCGGTAGCACGCTGACGGCCGTGGGCCGCACGGCCGACAATCTATGGGTGGTCGTATCGACCGATGAAGGGGTCGCCGGTTGGGTAGCCACGGAACAGTTGGTCATTTTTGGACTGAGCGACTTGCCAGTGATGGCTGAGACACCAGTGACAACCGGTGAAACGCCCCAAAGCGAACCCACGCAACGGGCAGCTGCACAAACGACAGCAACGGTCCAAAGCGCGACGCCGATAGTGGCGCAGCCTACGGCAACCAAACCGCCGACGCCGACGGCCGTACCGCCGACGGCCACACCCACGGCAACCGCATCGCCAACACCGTTGCCCCCCACGCCAACGCCACCGCCGACGCCGACACCGACGCCTTCACCCACACCGCCGATTGTTTCAGCTATCCGTGCGGAAGTGATCGCCGTCGTTGGTGCAGGTGGGACTGATTTGGTGAGCGAACCAGCGGGCGCCCCCGTGCGCGATCTGTCCACCGGCACTGCGCTTACGGTTCAGGGTCGTTCGGCAGATAGTCTATGGTTGGCCGTCCGCACGGGAGACAACAACACAGGTTGGGTCGCTGCGGGCAATGTCGTTGTTTTCAATATTGGCAGTCTGCCGGTAGTGGGTGAAGATGCGGTATCTACGCCAACTATCACCACAACGCAAACTATTACAGGAACCAGTAATCTATCAACTACAGTGATCACAAGCACTGGCACGGTGACGGAGTCCGCATCGATCACTGCTGCCGAACCCATTATCGTTGCGACAGACACACCAGTTGCAGCGGCGCAAACGGCACGTCCCACGCCGGTTGCGGATGGGCGCCCGATCGCCAACGTAATCAGCGATGGCCGCTTAAATGTGCGCTCTGGGCCGAGCACCGAATACCGCGTGCTGGTGAAAGCTTTGCCCGGTGATGCGTTTGTGGTGCTAGCTCGCAATGGCCCAGCCACTTGGGTGCAAGTGGAACTACCCGAAGCGGCGAACGGCTTTGGCTGGGTTTCAGCTGATCTGGTCGAGGTGAGTGTCCCTGTCGTTGATCTGCCGATTTCGACCGAGGTGGGCAGCCCACCCGTGCCACAGCCGACGCCAACAACCACAGCACCCGTCACATCGACAGTGACAGCCACTACAGCAGCCGCACCCGCGACAACACAGGTGGTCAACCGCGCCGTTGTCCAGAATACGGGACCGACCGGATTGAGCGGGAATCTGGTGATCCAGAGCAGTTGGGGCGGCACATTTTACGTTTATAACCTGGCTAGCGGCGCACTACGCCCATTAGGGGGTGGCTATGATCCCGAGATCAGCCCAGATGGCACTCAGGTGGCCTTTACGCGTGAAGGCGGCGAAACCGGCGTCTATCTAATCAACCTGGACGGCAGCAACGAGCGCCAGATTTTTGGCGAACGATTGGAGTTGCGCGCGCCCAAATGGAGCCCTGATGGCAGCAAGATTGTCTTTAGCCGCTCGGATGGCACGTACAACTGCCGCGCCTTGGGCTTTGGCAACCTCTGCCCGTCGGAACGAGAATTGCTGAGCAGTTTGCCCGAGTTTCCGGCCAACACGCCCGAAGAAGTGATTGACGGTATCAAACAGAGTATTCTGAGCCAGTTTGACAAAGAGACGCGGGGGGAATGGGCGCTGGCCCGCATTGGGGTAGACGGCAAGGATTATCGTGACATTCCCAGCCTGGACAGCGCGCGCATGCCCGATTGGGGCGAAGGTGGCATTGTCTACCAATCTGCCGGCGGCATCCAACGCACC
>JBBRVA010000301.1:0-8844 GCA_038247295.1 Caldilineales bacterium
ACACTTGGGCGTAAGTAAGACAGTGAATCAGTAGGACAGTAGAACAGTGTTTGTACTGTCTCACTGTCCTACTGATTCACTACTGATTCACTACTGATTCACCGGAGAATAGTATGGTTATTTCCGCCCAAGTGTACTAGAGCAATTCTTATCCAATTTCTTCGCTTGATCCAGATGGGGCGTGGGGCATCGTTGCCTACGGATGGCCCTACCTGCGACAACAGACGGCGCGGGGCAACTGCGACAGGGATGGTGGGTTGTCTATCAGCCGCGCCAATCGTTCCGCTTCTACCGCATAGAGCAGATATCCTGTTTCCCGCGCCCGCTGGGCGGTTTGCTGGGCTACGACCCGGACAGCCTCCGCGTCCCCGCGTGCCAGATGCAGCATACCTTGCACCAGACCACGCATCAATTCGATATCAATGCCAGTGCCTGAGTGCCATCGCCTGCTGTGAACGTGTATGTGCGCTGGTTAAATCATCCTGATAATAGCTGATAACGGACATGAAATGGAGAATGTTGGCGGCCTGAAAGTCATTTTCATTCGCCTGGGCTACAACTAATGCCTGGCGGGCATTGGCTTCTGCTCCCGCAAAATCGCCCAAATCGCGTTGCGCCGCGCTCAGATAGACCAAGGCGTCGGCTTCGACCTCGCGCAGATTGGCGGCGCGTGCGTGTTTAACACATTTTAACAATTGTTGACGCGCCTCTTGATTGCGACCCTGAAAGCGCGGAATATAACCTAAGACGAGCAGGGCATAGGCGCGTACATAATCGGCCAACCCAGGCATTAACAAAGCCACTGGTTTCACCAGATCCAACGCCCGTTGGCAGATTTGCCTGGCTTCCTCAAACCGCGAGAGAGCAAGCAAGGCGCGGATCCGCGTCCGCTCAATTTGCACCCGCATCCGCACACCGTCAGCGCTGAAATTTGTTGCCAGCAAGGCGAGCGCCTGTTCACATAGCACCAAGGCATCTTGCACCGAGCCGCGCCGGAAGAGGCTTAGTGCCAGGCGATCCGCCAGCTCTGCGCGCGCCAACGGTTGCGTCGTCAACGCCATCGCCGCGCGATAGCTGGCATGCGCTTCGCTGGCGCGTAATGTATTGGCCAGCAAGTCGCCGTGTAAGATCAGCAGTTGGCGGATGGCGGCTTGGGCGCCATTGGATCCTGATTGGCGTGATTGTGGCGCTAACCTTGGCCGGCACCATCGTTGCCGTCCGCGCCCAAAGCCAGACCTGTCGTGATGTTGGCAACATCACCGTCTGCGGCGACCAATTTGATGAGTTCGATGCCTCGTTTAACGGCGGCGGCTTCCGCCTGCGCGGCAATGTGCGAATTGGGCCCAAGGGCGGGCCGGCAGTCGTCGAAGTGGAGAATGGTGGCAGTATTCTGGATGGCACCGTACTCCCAGAAAATATCTCCACGGCCTCCTATTTTCATCTCAATCAAGTCGATCCCAACACCGGCACCACCGATTTCATCGTCGGTGAAGCGCGTTTCATCAACGACCCTACCGGCCTCGCGCTCTTTAGCACCTTTGCCTTTGACCATCCTCCAGTCGGCGGTGAGGTCACGGCTGGCCGAGGTGACGATTCTTGCCGAAAATCTGCCCCTGGGCAATGGCACCTACACCGAAGACTTGACGCAAATCGGCTCGGGCAAGTATCGCATGGTCGTGGTGGCCGACGACATCGCAAATAGCGCGGTGCTCGCCGTCAGCGATGTCGTGATTACGGTTGATGACAAGGTCGCTCCTGCCGTGCCGGCGGACTTGACGGCTGTACCGCAAGCCGGTGAACTGCTCATCAAGTGGACGCAGAACAGCGAGCGCGATCTGGGCGGCTACGAGATTGGTTTTGGCCTCGTCGACGACCCGGCCCAATTTATCTACAGTCGCAATATGGGGCCCAAAGAGATAATGACCGGCACCAACAACATTGTCGATGCTAAACTGTGGGGATTGGACGATAACACGACCATCTTCTACGGGTTACGCGCCTACGACACTAGTGGCAACTTCTCGGATTGGACGCCGTTGCAGAACGGCACACCGTGGGCAATTGCCCCCACCACGTGGACACCAACCCCGGGTGGCAGCGGTATCGCCAGCGTTGAGATTGGTTTCGCCGTGCCGATGAACCTCAGCACGCTGGAGTCAGCGCTTACGGTTAAAGATGGCAGCGGGAACGTCGTCCCCGGCACCACCTATCTGCTGGTAGATTTTGCCAGCAGCAAAACGGTCGGCGTGGGCTTTGAGCCAAGCGCACCGATCAAGGGCACCTTCACCGCCACCCTCAACGGTGGCGCCGCTGGTGTGCAAGCCGAAGATGGCCGCACAATGGGTGGCAACTACACATGGAGCTTTGCCCTCACTGCCATTAAGTTAAGCGTGGAGGGAGCATTCTCTAATGCGACCGGTTCGGCTAAAGCCGGCATTAGAGAATGCCTACACCACGTTCTCTAATCCTTAACTTAATGGCAGTGAGCTTTACCCTCCAGCCGAATGAGATCTTCCTGCCGGTGGTGATACGGTAAGCAAGGTGGAGCACCTGGGTTGCAGGTGATTGGAAGATGGATTGGTTCGTTCCTCACCGATCTAACCACCTGAGCGCCCAAGGCACAAAAGATGAGCGGCCTCTGCACAGAGGCCGCTCATCTTTTGTGCCTACCCGAGTTTAAGCGGTAACGATTCAGGCATCGGTTTTAGAGCCGGGAACGCCGCCATCCCGGGCGGCCAGGGTGCGGTTGCCGCCAGGGATGGCGGCGTTCCCAACTCAATCGTTACTTTAAGGGGCTAGAACCGCATAATACTCATCATGTTCCAACCAGGCCAAGTCAAAATCGCCACGCGGCACCTGGATGGGCGCAGTGACCTTGAGTTGTGTTAGTTGGCGGATATTGGAAAATGGCGTGCCATAGCCTGGCTGTGTTTACAATATCGACAGGATACGCCGGTAATTAACACGAATGCTTAAATAAATGGGGCACGGGCAAAATGGGAGAGGCGGGGGTAGCAAGCATCATTTGTGCGATAGGGCTTCGCGGTTTGGAACAATGACCAATTCGCCGTCATCTTGAATCTCCAGACGTGGGGCAGGCGGAATATGCGGCGCCAGGTATTCCGGCGGAACTTCCTTCGCTTTAAACGGCGGCAACTTCTTCGCCAACTTGTGGGTTGCGCAGAGGATTGCTTCGAGATTGGCCGGATCTTTGTCAATCTCACCACTCGCGGCGTCTACTTCAACCATGCCAACGGTACCGACCCGACCGGGTGCGCTAAAGACAACCGGCACTTGCCAGCGCGTCCGGGTACCAATGACAAGCGGCGGTTCTTCGCCGGCCAGCATCATGGTTACGTCAAAGACCAGCCAATGGGTTACAGAACGCCGCGCGGCTGCGGCTGAAATCGTCAAATTGACGGGCTGGCGAATCTCAAAAACGCCAACATCGGAAATCGTATAATTTTCGAGAATGACAGTCATTAGTTTTGCTTCCTATGAACAACTCGCGCCATGGCTGCCATTCTAGCATCGATTTACAAACCAGCCCAAGCACGAGCGGATGCACTGATGCAGGCGGTGTTACGCGAGGCGTTTGCCGGGCAGAGTATGGGATTTCTGCTGTCCCGTGACGGTCCTCTCTTCGAGGGCAGACTGCACAACCTGCTGATGTTGAGCAATTTCGAAAATGTGGGTTATAATGTGGATTGAAATACAGGTCAAAATGTGGATCATTGTTTGAATTTGTTAGAGGTGACTGACCATGATCAAAACAATCCAAATGACGCTCGACGAAGGATTATTGAAACGAATTGACGAGGCAGTAGAAGAAAGCGGCATAAATCGCTCCGCTTTTATTCGCGATGCAGTGGAGTTGGCACTGAAACAAATGCGCATTCGCCGCTTGGAAGCGCAACAAATTGCTGGTTACAGCGAGCAACCTGTTCAGACGGATGAAATTGACGAGTGGGATGCAATTCGAGTGTGGGGTGAGGCATGAAGCGTGGTGAAATTCGCTGGTCTACCCTGCGTCCACCGGACAAACGGCGTCCAGTACTTATTCTTACGCGCACATCCGCACTTGCTGTGCTCACCGGCATTACGGTCGCGCCCATCACAACCACCAATCGTAATGTTCCAACCTATATTTTGCTTACACCTGCCGAAGATAAAATGCCGAGTTTGTGCTCTGTCAATCTGGACAATATTCAAACCATTCAGAAAACTCAAATCGACGCCTTAATTACGACGCTTTCAGAGGCAAAAATGAAGGAAGTTGAAAGCGCGCTCTGTTTTGCTTTGGGAATTGATGCTTTCTTCGGCTAAGACGGGTCAACCCTGTTCGATACCCACGGATAAACCACCATGAAAATAATTGCCCTACGTACCTTTGGTTGTTGGAGTCCAGTCACCGATTGGACCTACGTGAAGGTGGAAACTGATGAGCCGGGGCTTGTTGGCTGGGGCGAATGCTCGTTGCCGACCAAAACCCACGGCGTCCAGGGTGCGCTCAAGGATTTGGAAAAACTGATCATTGGCGCCGACCCGCTGGACACGGAATGGTGTTGGCAGCGTATGTATCGCCACAGCTATTGGCGGGGCGGACCAATTCAAACCGCGGCCCTTTCCGGCATCGACATCGCCTTGTGGGATATCCGCGGCAAGGTGGCGCAATTGCCACTCTATCGGCTGTTTGGCGGCGCGGTGCGCCAACGGATTCGGCTTTATGCCAACCTCGGCCTTTCCACGGAGCCGGCTGAGTTTCGTAAACGTGCGCGGCAGGCGCTTGATTTGGGCTATCAGGTCGTCAAGATCTACCCGCTGCCGGCGGTCAGTGCGATTGAGGGTATACAGACCATTCGCCAGGTCGTGGCCTGTTGCGAGGCCGTGCGCGAGGAATTGGGCAGCACGGCCGATTTTGCTTTAGATTTCCACGGTCGGCCCAGTGCTGGATTGGCGGTACAACTGGAAGCGGCAGTGCGGCACACCTATCCGCTCTGGATCGAAGAGCCGGTTTTGCCCGAGCTCGAAAATGGGTTGCAGCGCTGCGCCGAGAAATTCCAGATTCCGCTGGCGACCGGTGAACGGCTCTTTACACGCTGGGGCTTTCGCAATATATTGGCCAACGAACTCGTCTCGATTATTCAGCCCGATGTGGCCAATGCCGGCGGGATTACCGAAATGCTCAAGATCGCCAGTTTGGCCGAACTGTATGGCGTCGCCTTCAACCCGCACAATCCGAATGGACCGTTACAGTCGCTGGCCAGCGTACATCTGGCCGCCCACGCCCAGGCCTTTACCCACCTGGAACATCGCCACGAACACCACGATTTTATGCGCCAGATCTGCACAACCTTCCCGACGGTGGAAGCGGATGGCTGTTGTGGTTTGCCGCAAGGCGTTGGCCTGGGCGCAGAAATGTATGAGTCCACCCTGCTTAATCATCCCGCCCAACCCTGGATCCCCGAAGCTTTCCGGGCGGATGGTAGCATTGCTGATTGGTGATTCGACGCTGGCACCCCGTAAACATAGTGTGGGAGGAGTGGCTGCGGAGATCAGCCGAGCGCAAACCGCCCACATTTTGCCGGGCTTGACACGTCACCACCCCAAGGCTATACTCGCAAACATCTGATTACGTTCACCATTTAGGGAGTTTAGCCAATGCAGATCTCACTTAATGATCGTGTACAGCAATTGATTGATAGCTTTGTCGAATCCGGCGCGGAAGTGGGTTTGCAGGTGGCGGCCTATATCGATGGCGAACTGATCGTCGATGCTTGGGCCGGGATCGCCAATGAAATGAGCGGCCAACCCGTAAATGGTGACTCGCTTTTTACCTCGTGGTCGACCACCAAAGGCTTTGTCGCCACCTGCCTGCACATCCTCGCCGACCGCGGCCTGGTGGCCTATGATACGCCGATCGCCCATTACTGGCCCGAGTTTGCGGCCAACGGCAAAGCAGCGATCACCGTGCGCCACGCTTTGACCCATACCGCCGGCATTCCCCAAATGCCAACCGGGGTGACGCCCGAGATGATGACCGATTGGACGGCCATGTGTACCGCGATTGCAAGCCACACGCCGCTGTGGCCGCCCGGCACCAAAGTGGGCTATCACGCCTGGACCTTTGGCTGGATTCTGGGCGAGATTATCCGGCGCGTCGCCGGCCAGCCATTTGCGCAGTTTGCGCAAGAAGCGCTGTGCCAACCGTTGGGCATTACCGACTTTTATGTGGGGATTCCCGACGCGGTGGAGCCGCGCATAGCGCCCGTTCGTCTCGCATTCGATCCGCTGACCAACGTGCCAGCAGGCTCACTTATGTTACAAATTACGCCGCCGCAGGTTACTTCCGACGTGGTGGTCAATCGACCCGATATACGGCGCGCCTCGATTCCAGGCGGGGGCGGCATTATGAACGCACGCGCAATTGCGCGCCATTATGCGATGTTGGCCGGCTACGGTCAGCTGGATGGGGTGCGCATTCTATCGCCGGCGCGTATCGATATCCTCCGTACCTGCCAAACGGCGCACATTGCGGGGCTGTTTGGTGAGCCCAGCCGTTTTGGGCTGGGCTATGGTTTGGGCGGCGTCGCCGAGCAGGGCGCGGATGTGGCGATGGGCCACGGCGGGGGTGAATTTGGGCATGGTGGCCATGGCGGCTCATTGGGTTTCGCTGACCCGGCGCGCAAATTGAGCTTTGGCCTAACCAAGAATCTGATGACCTATGGCGCTGACCCGACGCAAGCCACGGCCTACAAGGTTGCCGCCGCGATCCGGACGCACATTGATGGCGACGCGCTCTAGTACGGCACGGTAGAAACCAGTAAGGCAGTGGGACAGTGTTTATCCTGACCTACTGGCCTACTGCCTTACTGCCTTACTGGCTGGCAGAGCCACGCGGCGAAACATGCCCTAGAACATGACAGGAGAATTATGAATACCCAACCAAGCATACTTACACTGGCGAGCGTGACGGCGGATCCGGCAACAGTGACGAGCCATCTGGTTTTGCCTACGGGCGCAGCCGTCGTCTTTCGTCCGCTCGCGCTCGACGATGATGGCGCATTGGCCAATTTCCTGCAAAACCTCTCCCCCCAAACGCGCCGCTTTAGCACCTATGCCAGCTATGATCGGGTCGCCGCCCAAGCGATGTGCGCGGCTATCAACCGCTACGATAAATTGCGCATGGTAGCAACGAGCGGCCCGCAGATCGTGGCTTTGTTTGAGTTTAGTTTTGGCATTGTGGCCGCTGACATCAAGCGTTATCAGGGCTACGGCATCGCCTTAGATGAGCGTAACGACTGCCGATTCGGCCCTTGCCTTGCCGACGATTATCAAGACCAAGGCTTGGGTAGCCAGCTTCTGCCCTGTATGCTCGATATCGCCCGCCGTTTTGGCAAGCAGCGCATGATCTTGTGGGGCGGCGTTTTGGCCGATAATGCACGCGCGATTCGCTACTACGAAAAGAATGGCTTTCGCCTGCTCGGCCAATTTCAAAACGATCTGGGTGATGAATGCTGGGACGCGCTGCTCGAGTTGTAGGGGCGGATAGTTTTTCTACGCAGAGAACCCAAAGAAAGGTTGCCGCGAGATCAGAGATTAGGCGCCTAATCTCCAATCTCCAATCTCGCGGCGTTACTATCCAAGAAAGATATCTGAAATGTAACTTATCGCCGTCTGGCTAGCCAGTAAACACAATCGTCACTGTGTAAGGCCAGGTAGATCCAGAGTGCGCTGGAGTAGCCATTTAACCAAAGCAGCAAGAGCGGCAGATAAAGAAAAGGACCAAAGTTGTGAAAACGAATGCCAGGCGCCAGTTTCAAGAGGTAGGGGCCATCGCAAAAATCTTCTTGCAGATAGCGAAGGATGGTCGAGAGCGTGACAAAGAGCGCCTGCGCCATTGGTAGTGTTCGCATGCGCTGATTGGTTGCCAGAGTTGTCAGCATAATTGTTACCTCCGCAGCCCGCCCCATCATATCCTCCGTCGCATAATCCAGAGCCAGGTGTCTGTCTTGCTCCCTATGTCTATTTGCCAGTATAGCGAACCCCGCGTTTAAAAAACGTTGCTATAGCGTTCTAAAATGCGTTTAGTAAGTATGAAAATCGTGGCAACCTGCAGCATGACCCAATTTGCCCTGACGATCTGGGCCTATGAACAGACGGGCAGCGCGACTGCGTTGGGGTTGGTCACGGTCTTTTTTATCACGCCTTTCCTGGTCTTTTCACCCATTGCCGGGGCCATGGTCGACCGCTACAACCGCAAGATGATGATGATGATCAGCGACTTTGGTGCTGGAACGGCGACGATCCTGATCCTGGTGATGCAGGCAACGGGCGGGCTGGAGATCTGGCATCTCTACTTGGCCAGCGCGATCAATGGCCTCTTTAGCTGTTTCCAATGGCCGGCCTATTCGGCCAGCATCAGCTTGATGGTCGCCAAGGAACAATTGGGGCGCGCCAACGGCCTGATGTCGCTGCTAGAGAATGGACCAGGCGTGCTAGTACACTTGGGCGGAAATAACCATACTATTCTCCGGTGAATCAGTAGTGAATCAGTAGGACAGTGAGACAGTACAAACACTGTTCTACTGTCCTACTGATTCACTGTCTTACTTACGCCCAAGTGTACTAGCCACTTTACTGGCCGGCGCCCTGTTGGGCGTGATCGGGCTAACCGGCATCCTGACGCTTGATGTCGCGACCTTTATCTTGGCAATTGGGGCGCTACTCTTGGTTTACGTACCGCAGCCACCCAAGACGGCAGCGGGCCAAGCGGCGCAAGGCGGTTTGATCAAAGAGGCGGCCTATGGCTTTCGTTACATCTTTAGCCGGCCCAGTTTGTTG
>JBBRVA010000302.1:0-8820 GCA_038247295.1 Caldilineales bacterium
TAGCCTTTTGCTGTTCGTAAGAAGGATACATCTATGCAAGCGTTTACACTTTTACCGGCGCTCAGTCAGCCGTCGTTCGCATCGCAACTGCGCGCTCTCTTGACCATGGCGCACAAAGAATGGACGATCTTCCGGCGCTATCCCAGTTGGATCATGGCCTTTCTAATCTGGCCGCTGATCTTCCCGTTGGGTGCGATCTTCACGGCCCGTGCGCTCAGCGGGCCGGATGGTTCTTCGCTGCCCGCCTTCGCCCGCCTGGCGGGGACATCGGATTATGTCGGCTTTCTGGTCGTTGGGTTGGCGATGTATATGTGGCTCAACATTACGCTGTGGGATGTTGGTTTTCAGTTGCGCAACGAGCAGATGCGCGGCACGCTCGAATCGAACTGGCTCTGCCCGGTCTGGCGTTTCTCGATTATGCTGGGGCCAAGCTTGACCAAGATGGCCACCTCGCTGCTCTTTTTGGCGATGGCTGTGCTCGAGTACCGGCTGCTCTTTGGCATCTGGGTGGTCGGCGGCAATATCGGGCTGGTTCTGCTAATCCTGTTGCTAGTGATCCCTTCGATCTACGGGATTGGCGTAGCCTTTGGCAGTTTGGTGATCCGTTTCCAAGAAGCCAACACGATGGTCTTCCTGGTGCGCGGCATCTTTATGATCTTCACCGGTACGTCTTATCCGCTGGCCATCTTGCCAGATTGGATGCAGCGCGTCGCAGCCTGGTTGCCGCTCACCTATGCGATCCGGGCGATGCGGGCGGTTTCGTTGAACGGCGCAACCCTGCGCGATATTCTGCCCGATCTGCAGATGCTGGCCTTGTTTGCGCTGGTGATTCCGCTGGCTGGTTATTGGCTTTTCCAATTTACTGAACGCCGGGCGCGCCGTACAGGTTCGCTGGGAAAGTATTAAACCATGATACAGACACCTCCGCTTGCTCAAATCACCTGGCGTTCGCACCTACGCGCGTTGCGGGCGATTGCCAAAAAAGATTATTATCACTTCATCCGCTATCCGTTGAATGCGATCTTTCGGGTTGTGCAGCCGATCATCTGGTTGACGCCGATCTACTTTTTGGGCCAGAGCTTTAAGACGGATGCGGGTAATGTCGGCTTTGCTAACTACGCCGGCACAGCCGATTACATGTCCTTTATCCTCGTCGGGTCGATGCTTTCCAGCTATATTGGCTCGGTTTTGTGGGGGATGGGCTATGCGCTCAAAAATGAGATGGACTCGGGCGTGCTGGAAAGTAATTGGTTGACGCCCACGCCGCGCTTTGCCTTTCTGGTCGGACAAACGGTGGCCAACATCCTCTTTACGACGCTGATGAACGTTGGCATCTTAGGCTTAGGCTGGTTACTCTTTGACTTTTCGATCACGGGCAACGTGCTGCAAGCCCTACTTGTGCTCTTACCCATGTTGTTGGCGCTCTACGGTTTTGGCTTCGGTTTTGCCGCCATCGTCCTGCTGATGCGCGAAGCCAACACGCTGATCGATGTTTCCGACTATCTGCTCTCGCTCTTTTCTGGCAGCATGTTTCCGGTGCAGGCGTTGCCGGCTGTCCTGCGCCCAATCGCGCTGGCGCTTCCCCTTACTTATGGCTTTGATGCCGTGCGCGGCCTGCTAATCAAGACGACCACCTTGTTGCCCATCCCCTACGAGATCACCATTTTACTGCTCTTTATGCTGATCATGGTGCCGACCGGTTATCTTATCTTTCGCTGGGTCGAACGGCGTTGTCAACGTTTGGGCACGTTGGGCATGCATTGAGCTTTATAAGGAATAGCCGAAACAGAAGCTTGCTTTTAAGCTCTCCTACCAAAAACGTGGTTGGATCCAGTGCCGCTTTCGATTATACTGATGGCATTGACCCAATCCCATGCCGCCATTGGATCACAGCCAGAGGCGCGCCATCTAAAGGAGAGTAACCTCATGCGTGTGGAAGATCTCGACACCCCCGTTTTGACCATCGACCTGGATGCCCTAGAAAACAACCTGGACCGTTACCAACGCTATTACACCGAGCATGGCATTGGTCTGCGCCCCCATATCAAGACGCACAAAACGTTGGCCGTTGCCCACATGCAAATGGCGCGCGGTGCGATTGGCCTCACCTGCCAGAAGATCGGCGAGGCCGAGGTGATGGTGGGGGGTGGCATCACGAGCGATATCATGATTCCGTACAATATCCTCGGCGCGCAGAAGCTGGATCGCCTGACTGCCTTGGCCCGTCGCGTCGAGCGCCTGACGGTGGCGGCCGATTCTGCCTATACCATTCGTGGTCTCTCGGCGGCGGCGGCGGCCGCCGGCGTGAAGCTCGGCGTAGTCGTCGAGGTCGAGACGGGCTCGAACCGCACCGGTGTCACCCCGCAAGAGGCGGTCGAGTTGGGCCAACTGATCGAGGATTCACCAGGGCTGGAATTGCGGGGCATCATGGGTTTTCCGACACCGCCAACGGTGCGGCCCTTGATCCAGGAGATTCTCGATCTTTTTGACCGCCACAGCCTACCCCATCCGATCGTCAGCGGCGGCAGCACCGGTTATGCCCTACAAGCGCACGAGACGCCCGAATTGACCGAGTATCGCAGCGGCGAGTATCCCGTCGGCGGCTATGGGCACTTGTTGGCTGGCCGGCACACCGTGGAGCAGTGCGCGCTGCGTGTGATCGCTACCGTGGTCAGCCGCCCCACCGATGGCCGGGCGATCTTGGACTGTGGCAGCAAAACCATGAGTGCCTCGATCTTACAAACCGAGCACGGCCCCAGCATTGGCTATATTGTCGAATACCCCGAAGCGCGTTTCTACAGCTTTTCCGAAGAACACGGCCATGTCGATGTCTCGGCGTGTGCGCGCAAACCAGTGATCGGTGAACGTGTCCAAGTCTTGCCTGTCCACCCATGTCCCTGCGTCAACGAACACGACGAACTCGTCGCCGTGCGCAACGGCCTGGTCGAAGCCGTCTGGCCGATCTACGCCCGAGGGAAGATCCGATAATTTAGAGGATTGACGATTTTTGATTTACGATTTACGAGGTTAGCTCGTAGATCGAATGGTCGAATAAGCCAGCTATAATTCGTTGGTTGAAGAGTAATCTCAGTCGTAGAAATCGCTTCGTAAATCAAAAATCGTCAATCGTAAATCGAAAGGGTTTGCCATGATCGTCGATACCCATGTCCACGTTTGGGAAATTGATCCGCCGCGCTACCCGATTGGGCCGACGGCGCCGGGCTGGACGGCGCTGCCGGATGAACCGGGCACCGCCGATGAGTTGATCGCCGAGATGGACGTGCACGCTGTCGATTGGGCCGTGCTGGTGCAGACCAGTTGGTCCACCTGGGATAACGGCTATATTGCCGATTCGGTGGCACGCTTTCCGCAGCGTTTGATCGGCCACGGGCTGATCGACCCGCAAGACCCCAACAATGCTGCGCAGGTACACTACTGGGTCGAGCAGCGTGGCCTGGCCGGCTTTCGCTTCCATCCCATGTATTATCCAGACGAGAAAATCCTGCTCACGGCGCAAAACGAAGCCATGTGGGCCGCAATTGCGGCACTAGACGTGGTGATCCAGTTTCACCTGCGCGCTGAGCAGGCCGACCAGGTGGCGGTGATTGCGCAGCGCTATCCGCACTTGCGCCTGATCATCGACCACATGGGCTATCCACAAGTGAATGAGCCGCGCCCAGAGGGCACCCGTACCTTCCAACCCATCCTCGCTCTGGCACGTTTTGACAATATTCACTTCAAATTATCAGACGTCGCTGGCCGTTCACAACAGCCTTTTCCCTACACCGATGTGCATCCATTTATTGAGCTGTTGCTCAACGCCTTTGGTTCGGCGCGCACCATGTGGGGTACTGGTTATCCCGGCCATCACCGCGTCAAGCACCGCTGGCCAACCCTGGCCGACGAACTGCGGCTGATTGATGAAGGGCTGCCGTTTTTGACCGCGGCAGATAAGGATCGCATCTTGGGTGGCACTGCGGCGCAGATTTGGCATTTATAGAGAACGCGATTGAAAGTTGCATCGAGATTGGAGATTGGGGATTACTCACGCTATCCAATCTCTAATCCCCAATCTCTTAGAAGTTACGCAGTTGCGATCACCGCCATCTCTGGCGGACGTTCGGCGAGCTCAGTCGAGCCGCTGCCGGCAGGATGCCAGCGTTCCCGGGGCAACTGCGTAACTTCTATTTATAGTGGTTTCAAGGATTTTTGGAAGTTTTTGAAGCTCTTCAAACTGATGTTCTGGGCCACCCCAATCGAAGGCGGCTATCAAGTGACCTTGGACGGCCCAATCTCGCCCTTTGTCAAGGCGACCACGCGCTATGGTCGCCAACTGGCTGCCTTTCTACCGGCCTTGTTGCTGAGTGATCGCTGGCAGATGCGGGCCACGGTGCGCCCGCCCAAAGCCGATCAAACGTTACGCTACCATCTGGATCATACGGCGCAATTGGCCAGCCATTTCAAACGCAGCGGCGAGTTCGACAGCCGCCTGGAGTCCGACTTTGCTGCCGAATTTCAGGCCAAGTTTGGCGACGAGCGCGGCGCATGGCAACTCACGCGCGAGGATGAAGTGATTTTGCTGGGCGACACGGTCATGATCCCAGACTTTGCCTTTACGCATAAAGAAGACGGACGAAGAGCATTGGTCGAATTGGTCGGCTATTGGCATCCCGACTATCTGGAGCGCAAGGTGGCTAAGGTGCATGCGGCCAATCGCAGCGACTTGATTCTGCTCATCTACGAAGGGGTGAACTTAAGCCGCGAACGCTTGCAAGATACACCGACCCAGGTGCTCTATTTCAAGAGTAAGCCGGTGCTCAAAGAGGTGCTGGAAATGGTGGAAAGGGTGGCGTTGTAATGCGA
The DNA here is from genome assembly GCA_038247295.1 of Caldilineales bacterium. GTDB lineage: Bacteria > Chloroflexota > Anaerolineae > Caldilineales > Caldilineaceae > JAPLGZ01. The sequence continues at coordinate 4,864 of JBBRVA010000302.1, forward strand.
GGACACGACTAAAAAAGCCCAACTGGTTTATCAACCAATTCTATGCCATCACGTTGACATTGGTCGCGCACCTCTGGTGTGGGCGCCAACGTAATAAAGACGCCGCGCACTTGTTTATCTGGATTTTGCGCCGCAACTAATTTTGCTTTGAGCGCAAAAAAGCCAACCTCGCCCGGTTTGGCGCTGGCTTTTACTTCAAAAACGATAAGACCGCCATCCTCCGCAATCAAATCAACCTCTGTCGCATACCCACGCGCAAAAAATTCTCCCTGCTGATCGATTAGTGGTTGGCGCAAGCGGATGCTGTCTGGAAAAATTGCCGGATTATTTAAACCGTACTGCAGCGCAGCGGCAAACATATCTTCTAGGGTCTGGCCTTTTTCGTTGCGCAAATTGCCGACAACAAAGTCGATCCAAGTCTGCATACCACTCATCTGCTTACTAAGTGTTATCTGACCAGATTGTAATTTAGCCATGTCACGGCGCATACCTAATTGGCTCTGTTTGATCTCCTCCAAGTTGTGACCGACCTGCTCAAAACCTTCCCGCGTCGCCTGACGCGAGGCTTGCACCTCATCCAACAAACGCGCAAACTCATCGCGGCGCGGAAACTGTTGCGCTAGAATGCCTTCGATGGTCGTGGCAATTTCTGGCTCTGAGCGCAATAACTCGGGTAGAATTTTAATCACGTAATCACGAACTTGATCTAATTCTTTCGTATCTAACATGCTAGGGTTACCGCCAAGTGTAAGTGATGATGGTCTCGTTATCGTTATAGGTGTGGGTTTATCGTAACGCACTTGAGGAGGTTTGTCAACCGATTACGCGATCCTGAGATCTTTTCCCTATGCATGGTGTGCGAATTTATTGACCTAGAAGTAAATTCACAGTATAATGCAGCGCAATAAATTTGTAATTTTCCACCCTGGATTGTGATTTTGATCCTACGCCCGCCATTGTATCGCAATTTACTGTTCCTCTTGTTTTACAATAGAACAAAAGTTCGATACAATAAGCAGAGTATTGAAGTGCCATATAGATTGATAGTTACATTGAGAGGAGACTGTTATGTACCAACAGATTACGCTGATCGGTAATTTGGGCAATGATCCAGAGATGCGCTACACGCCGAGTGGTGTGCCCGTTGCCAGCTTTAGCCTGGCTGTGAACAAAACTTGGACGGGCCAAGATGGGCAACGCCAGGATAAAACCACCTGGTTCCGCGTGACAACCTGGCGCAAACAGGCGGAAATTGTCAGCCAGTATCTCAACAAGGGCAGCAAAGTGATGGTCGTCGGCGAGATCGAGGAGGCGCGTGCCTTTACCGACCGCGATGGCAACAACCGCGCTTCGTTGGAGGTGACGGCCCAAACCGTCAAGTTCTTGAGCGGACGTGGCGAAATGCCCGGTGGCGCCGAGGCTGGGAGCCCCGGCCATGCCAATCATGCGGCGGAAAGCCCAGAACTGCGCGATGAGGATATTCCATTCTAAGTCACCCGCTTCACTGCGGTTGGCTCGGCATAATCTAAATCCATTTGGTTAAAAGCGTCTCCGTTCACGAGACGCTTTTTGTTGCCTGTCGATAGCCATAGCAGATCATGGATGACAGACCGCTTAGATTTCTGAAACCTGGCCGGTCTGCCGCCAAAGACTTTCTCGATTTTACGCGAATAGCGCTATAATGGGCAGGCTCATCTGTGCAAAGTGGGCAAACCGATGTTTTGCCAGCACACAAAATATTGTGTTTGCCCACTTTCGGCTGATGAGCGAATGGGAATGTCTAGCTGTTCAACAAGGATTGAAGTCAGCAAAAGGAAGAACTGTGGCGCAAGAAAATCTTAGCGAAATTGTCGAGACCATCCGGCAGGAATTTACCCTGATCAATCAACTGCGGGATAAGACACTACAACAGAGTCGGGCGCTTGTACGCTCGTGTGCGAATAGCATCCGTGCCATCCATCGCCACGAATGGACAGAAGCCGAAGCAGCTCTACAACAGGCCCGCACCGACGCCGAGGCCATGGTGCAACCGCTGGCCGATTACCCCACCCTGTATCAGGCCGGTTACACCCAAGATGCGCTCAAAGAATTGGTCGAAGCCCATGTGGTCTATGCCGTTGTGCGCGGCGGCGGCTGGCCAGTGCCAGCGGCTCTCTACGTCACCGGTTCTACCTATTTGCGTGGCTTAAGCGAGGCGGCCACCGAGATGCGCCGTTTTGTGCTGGATCTGATGCGACGGGGTCAAATCATCGAAGCCGAGCCCTATCTGGAATTTATGGACGAAGTCTACAGCTTGCTCATCACCGTCGATTTTCCCGATGCGATCACGGATGGGCTGCGCCGCCATACCGATGTTTTGCGTACCGTATTAGAGCGCACGCGCGGCGACCTCACCATGAGCATTCGCCAAGATCAGATGCGCCAGGCGCTGCAATCCTTTGAGACGCGCCTGGGCGCTGAACTAGGCACGTCGCTTGCGTGTGGCGAATTACCGGTGAACGTGCCGGATCTGGCGGAAGAGCAAGCAAGAACAATGTAGGTGCGGTTACAAACCGCACCTACATTCTAACAACTATGACTAAAGATCGCACCTTGGTCCGCGCGAGTGACATCGGCGCATGGGCCTATTGTCACCGAGCCTGGTGGTTAGCTCAGGTTAAGGGCATACCCCATCGCAATCCTGCCACATTGCAGCGTGGCAATGCGGCTCACGCCGCGCATGGGCAGGCGGTGGTGCAGGCAGTGCGTTTGCGCCGCGCCGGTCTACTTTTTGTGGGCGCCGCTATTTTTTTGTTGGCGCTCGTCGCTTTATTTTGGTTTTGGATAGGATAAAGGCAACGCATTGACTTTTTCATCATCGCCAATTCTTGTGGACGCAACAGAGCAGACCCCATCGCCACTGGTGCAGCGGGCCATCGATGCCCTGGCCCGGGCGGCCACCGCGCCCCCCGATGATAAAGCACTCGCGATTGAAGAACGCAGTGTGTGGGAGCCTACTTCCTGGCTAACCCAGTGTTGCTGGCAAGCCTTGGCCGATCGGAGCGCTGGTGACGAAACGGTGGTGGTTGCCGCGCTAGCCGCGTATCATCACCCTTTGGCTTCCTTTCAGGCTTTATATCGATTGGCGCACGATGCCGCCGGGCAACCTGCGTTAGTGGCCCTCGTGCGCGGTGAATTAGCGGCGCTCAAAAATCAACTGGTTGGACCGGTAACGACAAGTGATGACAACGGTGTTGAGCGGCTATTGCTAGCGGCGGCCAGCGCGGCCAGGGTAGATGATCTGCCGCTGGCCTGCCTCTGCTTGGAACGCCTCGACCAGTCCGTCATTGCCTGGTCGCGGATCATGGCCAAGCCAGAATGGCGAACCTTGTTGGTGCAGAGCGTAGCCCACATCGGTTTGCAGCCACAAACCGAGCATCTGGTAGCGGGCGCCGTGCGCCGTTTTGATGATGCGGGCGTGCAATTTCTGCATCAGATTGCCGCCTTAGTCGCGCCGGAACTCAAGAGGGATGAGCCTTCTTCCGCCGCCATGGACTTGTTGGCCAGTTGCATGGAAACCTTGCGCTACGCCCCGCTGACCAGCGTGCAAAGCCGGCGGCTCGCGGTCGCTGTGTTGGCCCAGGCCGGTTTGATCGAAGATGTCCTCGCCCAGTTGACGACCATTGCTAATTTGCTGGCGGCTCGCCGCGACAGTGGCCTGACCCGCCAAAGCGAGGCGACGCTCCTGCGTCAGGTAAAACGACCCAAAGCGAATCCCGACATCGACTTTCAGGTCTACACCATGCAAGAGGCGGTTGCCGCCATGCCGCTGGCGCAGATCGCTCGTGATCACCGTATGGCATTGGCGAAGCAACTTGCCTGGCTGGGCGTACGCAGCGATGGCTGGACGGCCGCTGGCGCAGCAACCGCCCTGCTCGAGTTGGGCGCCATTCAATATGCGGTGGAGGTTATTCATCA
>JBBRVA010000303.1:0-8808 GCA_038247295.1 Caldilineales bacterium
CAGACCGTAACTATTCAGCCCGGGACCGCCGCCCGCCCGGGCGGCCGCCGGCGCGGGCCGCCAGGGATGGCGGCGGTCCCGGCTGAAAAACTCATGCCTGAATCGTTACCACAGATCTTAAGCAACCTCACGCCCAGCCATCTCTCCAACTGGCGAGGGGCCGGGGGTGAGGTTGCATAAGTTCTACTCCATAAACAATTCCTGCGCGCCGCTACGAATTAACATGGCTTGGATCCATGTAGAAAATCTCCCACATGTGACCATCCAAATCCTCGAATCCGTGCTGATACATAAAGCCATAATCGTTTGGTTCGGCGTAGGTTGATCCGCCCGCGGTGACTGCTTTTTGCACCAACGCCACGACCTGTTCGCGGCTTTCGCACGACAAGCCGATCAGCACTTCGCTGGCTTGTTTGGCATTGCTGATCGCTTTGGGCGTAAAACTTTGAAACTTGGCTTCGGTCAGCAGCATGGCGTAGATCGTGTCGCTGATGATCATGCAGGTCGCGGTTTCATCGGTAAATTGCGGATTGAAACTGAAGCCAAGCTGGGTAAAAAACGCAACCGACTGGTCGAGGTCTTTGACAGGAAGATTGATAAAAATATTGGTAGGCATAGATTTTCCTTTCTTGTTGCAAGACAAAGCTTAGTTTTCAGTATAAAGTGTACAAAATGATCGATTGGGTGGCTTTTGCATGCTTTGCCGCGCGGGTGGAACTAACCAAGCTTGGTGCGTGTCATCGTCGATTCATAACCACCGCCATCCGGATAGATCCAACCGCCGCGACAGGTGTTGCCGTCGGCGCTAAAGATGCCCCTAAAATACGCTGGCGAACCTTTTTCGCCACCCCAAATCGTAAATGTATCCCCCTCGATCTCGTATACATAGTCCAGGGTGTTGCCCATGTTGTCGTACGCGCGCGACTTTACATCTGCGCTAGGCGCTTCACCAAACGGTTGAAGATGCCCAATGATCTCGATACCCTTCACGGTATGGTCGCCGTGCTCAAACTCAAAATGCTGGATCAGGAAGAAGCCACCTTCCATCCACGTGTAGGTAACCACCCCCTCCGCGCCGCCGGAGACCTGCCATGTGCCGATCAAACGCGCCAGGCTTTTGAGATCCGGATTGGGTGTAGCTGGTTGGTATGCCATTTGATCATTGCTATTGTTTTCTGACATCGTGATTCCTCCTTTTGTCGTCATTTTTCACTGTGCTACTGCTTCACTGCCCCACTAAACTCTCCGCCAACTTATCAAACGAGCTATTCCAGCCTTGGATGGTCATCTCGCTCATCTCGCCTGCGGGCAGACCGATATGGCGCAGGGTCATTTTGGTCTTGCCGTCCACAAGCTCGAAGGTTACGATGATCGTCATCTCAAACGGAATGTCATCACCCATGCCGTAGTAGCTGGCGGGAACAGGGTTGCCCGCTTCATCGGCAAATCTATCGGTGTAAACCATGCGTTCTGGCGCAACCAGATCTTGATAGACGCCGCCGCTCCAGAATTTTTCCCCATCGGGCGCTTGCATACAGAAGTGATATTTGCCGCCCACACGCAGGTCGATGGTACAGGCAGGCGACGTAAACTGTTCCGGTCCCCACCAGCGCATCAAATGCTGCGGATCGGTCCATGCCTGCCAGACCAATTCACGCGGGGCATCAAGAATGCGCGCAATCTCAATGGCGCGCGTGGGTACAGAGCTGTTCGCGGTGGTCATGCGGCCTTCTGGTGATAACGCTGATAGGTGAGGACGGCGACGCCGCGGTTGGTGATCGTGGAACCCACCAGTTTCATGCGCTTCAACGCGCTGACGTCGGCAAAAAGCCGCTTGCCGATGCCGGCGATCACCGGGTGGATCATCAGGATCAGTTCGTCCAGCAGGTCCTGTTCGAGCAGCGAGCGTACAAGGGTTGGACTACCGGCGACGCCAATGTTCTTACCTGGTTGCTGCTTCAATTTGGCGATTTCGCCGGCTAGATCGCCCTTGACCAGCGTAATGTTGTCATGGTCACCCCACGCAACTTCGTCGAGGGTGGTGGAGACGACAACTTTGGGCGTACTGTTGATGTGGCTGGCATAGGGTTCGTCCGTCGAAGTGGGCCAGTAGGGCGCCCATTCTTCATAGGTCACGCGGCCGAGGAGCATGGTATCCTCGTTGCGGAGGTGGTCACTCATGACCGCGATCATATCAGCGTCAAAGACGTCGAATTGCCAGAGATAGGGTGCTTCGACCACACCATCCATTGCAATAAACAGCCCACTATTCAGTTTTCTCATCGCGATTCTCCTTTTCTAATCGATAGTAACCGGTTAGGCAACGGCGCGCGGCAAGATCGGTTTCGCCTTCCAACGCATATAGGCGACAAATGTGGCGACGGCCAACAACACAGATGTAGTCACCGCAGAACTAATTTCACCGCGCATGGTGTGCAAAACGGTGGCACTAACCATCACAGTCGTAATGCCGGCCGCGGCAAAAGCGACCAACCTGGGCATGATCCGCGTGATTCCTGGTAGGATAAGCCCAATTGCGGCCAATACTTCAGCCACGCCCAGAAAGAGCCGAAACCAGGTGGGTAGCATCTTATTCATCTCCACCAACAACTCCGGCGGTGGGGCGAGAAAGAGTACGCCATGCGCAGCAAAGGCCGCCGCCAGCAAGACTTGAAGTACCCACAGCAAAATGTTCATTTGTTAATCTCCATTCTATCGACTTGGTTCAATTATTTATTTGGATATCGATTTTCGTAGATGAATGAGCGGATTGCTAACCCATATTGCGCAGATGCTCGGCAAACCGAGCCAGCGTCTGTTGCCCAAGTTCGATCGCCCCAAACGCAACCGTCGCGGCGCGTTGCGCGGCGGTGGCAAAACGCATGCGGATGGTCAATTGCGTCGCGTTGCCCAGCGCCGCAAAGGTTACAGTTACGTGAAAGGCGGCCGGATCGTTCTCAATATCACTGCCCTGGGTGTAGACCAGCCGTTCGGGTGCTACAACCTCGTGATAGACGCTCCTATTATCATAGTCGGTGCCATCGGGCGCGTGCATGACATAGCGCCACATGCCACCGGGGCGCACATCCATCTCGAATGTCTCGTTGCGACAGCCATTGGGTCCCCACCACTGATCAATATGCGCTGGATCAGTCCACGCGTTGAAGACAAGTTCGCGCGGCGCATCGAAGAGGCGGGTCAGCACGATTTCTCGCGCCGCCATTGCCATGTCAACCAAATGTTCATCCAGCCGCGTGTAGCTCTCACGCATCCCCGCTTCCATGCCCGCAGCGACATGACCATCGCGCTGTTCCTGTGATTTGTAGCGCAACAGATTGCAGAGGGTGGTCTTGCCATTAACTTCTGTCAATGTCACTGTTGCTACATATTCCGCGCCGGGAATTGCTTCATACCATTCAGTGCAGACCAATCGTTCTGGTGGTGCGATTTCCAGATATTCACCCGAGAAGGCATGTTCGCCGCCGTCGGGCGCTTGCAGCACATAGCGCCACTTGCCACCGACGCGCAAGTCGATCTCGCAGGTGGTAATGGTCAGGTAGCTTGGCCCATACCAATTGCGCACATGTTCGGGCTGGGTGATGGCAGCAAAAAGCAGCGCGCGTGGTGCCTCAAAGGTGCGCGTGATGAGCAGCTCGACATCGGACGGGAAGGTGATGGTTAACGAAGCATCAGTTGCGGTTTTCATAGCGGTTTGGCTCCTTTCATACGCTGCGCGTTTTGGCGTGTCTCTTCATCAATACTTTGGCGAATCTCGGCAATCAGCGGTACGGCATCGGTAAATTTACGGGCATAGCCAACATTAAAGAGATAATCAAAGTCAGGTGGATTGGCGCCCTGGTTGTGCTGCAGCAACGTCTCCAACTTGTCCAGCGCCTTGGCAACTTTGGCTTCAGGCGTCGTCGCCGCTTCATATTCATCCCACAACTCGACAATCTCTTGCCGAAGGTCTGCTGGCAGCGGTGCCAACAAGGTGAGCAAATCTTTGCGCTCCTGCTCGGCTTTGGGCGCATTTGCTTGCTGGTGAATGGCCGGAATATCGCCGCCAATCGCCTCGCCCAGGTCGTGGATAATACAGATTTTGAGCAGCCGTTCGACGTTGACTTCGGGAAATTGTGTGGCAAAGACGACTGCGCTCAAACAAAGCCGCCAGGTGTGCGCAGCCGTACTCTCCGGCTGCCCGCCCGAAGTCCACGAAGTGCGGTAGACGTTTTTCAAGCGTTCGGCTTCACGCAGAAATTGGACGATGCCGAGAATTTCAGTGCTGATCATGATCTGGTTATCCGTCACTCTTTTTCAACGGGATCAACGCCCGCAGCGGCTGATTGTGTAAGTAGAGCCCGTTGGATCCGCGCTAAATGCTCGGCCAATTGATTCCACGACTGGGTCATGCCCTCTTCCATGCCCATCTGCACAAGGACTTCGAAGTCAGCGGCTGTCGCAAATTCACTCCGGCTGGTGACCTCGGTTTGGCCATCGACTGCTGTAAATGTTACTGTGTTTCGCATCTTCGGCATGTCCGACGAAACATTACCTTCCGCGTCGGCAAATTGGTCGAGGGCGACAAACCGTTCCGGCTCAACAATTTCTTGATAGACGGTCAGCCCCCAACTCTCCATCTCCGTGCCATCGGGCATCGGACCGCTCATGCAATAGTGCCAGGTGCCGCCCACCCGGAAATCCATCTTGCAGACCGGTACAGACCAGCCGGCCGGCGCCCACCAATGCTGCAAATGTTCACACTGGCTCCAAGCCTGCCAAACCAATGCACGCGGCGCGGCGAAGGTGCGCGCAATGACAAATTCACGCTCAGATGGTCGTTCGATTTTCAGATTTGCTTTGCTCATCAGTTGTTTCCTCTGTTTCTCTGCCCAAGTTCGGTTTCGCGACTTGCAACTCTCTTAAATACTCGGCCAGGCGATCAAAGCGTTCGTTCCACAACTGCTCGAATGACTTCACCCATTCATGGATTGGCTTGAGACCGTCCGCCTTGATTTTATAGAAATGTTGCTGCCCTTCACTGCGCACGCTGACCAGATCTACCGCTTTCAAAACCCGCAAATGCTTGGAAACCTGGGGCTGTTTAAGACCAAGTTCTTCGGCAATATCGTTCACCGACCGCTCACCTTGGGCAAGCAGATTGAGAATTGCCCGGCGCTGTGGCTCGGCAATTGCGTTGAAGACATCCGAAGTCGTTGCTAAACGTGCCATATCTCTATTGTATTCCGATATCGGAATATGTCAAATTTCAATAGCACAGATGTGCGATTACTGGTTAAAGATTGAGGGTAGTGTGAAAAATAATTGCCAGTGCAAGAGTGGAATTCTAATTAATGCGTTATACTGATATCTGCTGGATGTAGACGAGGAAGGTACCTTTCGCATTAGAAAAACGAAGGAGCAAACCGATGGGTTCTCTGATCTTTAGCACCGCGACAACGCTAACCCAGCGTCTGCGCAGCGGCGAAATCTCTGCATTAGCGGTGGTCGAGGCGCACCTGGCGCGGATTGCGGCAGTCAACCCCAAGCTCAACGCGATTGTCCAGTTGACGGCTGAACAGGCGCTGACCGAAGCCGCCGCCGCCGATCAAGACCTGGCACGCGGCCATTTGCGCGGGCCACTGCACGGCCTGCCGGTTACGATCAAGGATTGGTTGGAAGTCGCCGGCGTGATCTGCGCTGCCGGCATGGAAAAGTATCGTGATTACGTGCCAGCGCAGGATGCGACCGTCGTCACCCGCCTGCGGCAGGCCGGGGCGATCGTGCTCGGCAAAACCAACGTGACCGCCGACAATCCTGTCTATGGGCGCACCAACAACCCATATAACCTGACCTACAGTCCATCCGGCAGCAGCAGCGGCGAAGCGGCCATTATCGCCGCCGGCGGATCACCGCTAGGACTGGGCAGCGATTCGGGCGGCAGCATCCGCACGCCGGCCCATGCTTGTGGGATTGCCGGCCTCAAGCCGACCGCCGGGCGTGTGCCGCTCACCGGCCACTTGCCACGCATCAGTTTTATGAACGATCCCCGCACTGTCATCGGCCCGCTGGCGCGTTCGGTAGCGGACCTGGCGCTGGCGTTGCCGATTATTCAAGGCGTGGATTGGGTGGATGCGAGCGTTGTTCCGATGCCGTTGGGTGATTGGCGTCAAGTCGAACTGCGGCCGTTACGGGTTGCCTTTTACACTGAACATGTGGATGCAAGCCCAGACCCGATTTGCAAACAGGCCGCCATCGACGCCGCGCAGGCGTTAGTCAGTGAGGTGGCGTTGGTTGAAGAGAAATTGCCCCCCCATATCGGCGAAGCCTACGCCATTACGCGCGACTACTGGCGGCGCCCCGAATCGGAGTCGTGGGAAGAATGGCTGCCCGATGGACAATTCCAGTTAGAAAGCGAAGCGATTGAGCGCCACCTGTTTGAATGGGATCGCTTCCGTCGTGGCTTGATTGGTTTTATGCAGGGGTACGATGTGATCATCACTCCAGTGATCGAGCGGCCGGCGCAACTGCATGGTCAGAGCGAGGGCGGCATCGCCTACACCCTGGCCTACAGCCTCACCGGTTATCCAGCGGTCGTCGTGCGCACCGGCACTACGGCGGATGGTTTGCCTGTAGGGGTGCAAGTTGTAGCGCGGCCCTGGCGCGAGGATGTGGCGCTAGCCGTGGCCGCTTTTCTCGAAGGTCGTTTTGGTGGGTGGCAACGGCCGGCGCTTTAGCCCACGTAGGCATGAGTAAGACAGTGAATCAGTGTGATAGATAATCAGATTAGTTCTGCCGAACCGCAACAGGTAATTTTTTAACCAATGTTGCGCGCGGTGATCATCAATCGATAGTCTGCTGCACCATGTTTCGCTTATCACAGAGCGCGCAATACGGGATTGGCATGCAGCCAGTTACATACAGCTTCTAGAAAGCCAACCCCGGTCGCGATCACAGCCAGGGCATCATTCACCCCAGCCGCCGTTGCATAGTAATGGCGCATCGCTCTATCGAACGCACGTGCCCGTTGCCCAATCGCCAGCTCGATGGGCAGCAGTTCGATGACCCGCGCTTTTGGCAATTGCCAAACCGCAAGCGCATCTTCCTGCAAGAGACAAGCAACCTGATCAACCACCGGCCACACCGTCTGACAAAACGCTCTTACGGTGTGGGCCAGGTCGCCCCGTCCTGTGCCATGCTGTAACAGGGCGGCTGCAACAAAGGGAGGCAGCGGCTGCAAGTGGGCAAGTGCCTGGCGCGCCTGCACCTTTACTTGCGCGTTGGTGGCTTCGGCCACCGGTAACCTGCCCGCCAACAGATGATAGTTACCAGGAATCGGGCCGATATGTCCCGCGGGGATAAAGTCGGTCTCAGCGCCACCATCAATATAGCGAAACGGCGCCGGATCGATCCGGGCCAGATCACGATGGAGATTCAGCAGGAGATCCAGCGGCAACACGTTATCGTGTCCATCAGCGGCAACGAAGATCGACGGCTGCAAGTAGAGATGAAAGTCAATATCACTCACCCCTGGCAGCACGCCGCCGCGCACCGCCGAGCCAAAGCAGATCAGCCCCACAAACCAGGGTTGGGTATGGCGATAGTATACCTCGGCGACGGCCTGGGCAACGCTGCGGGCTTCGGGCACTAGGCCGGAAACGTCAAACATGGGGATATTCTCCTGGTTAGGGGCTAGGCTCAAGTGAGTGGGTTTCATGGTGCATAGGTTCCAGCGGAAGCTGCAGCAGCGACATGATTATTCCTCGATCGACCAACACACGGTGACGTCCGCCGTGGCGTTGGCATTGCCGGTGATCACGAAGCTCCCAATTCCCGGCACCACGGTGAGAAGCTGCTTCAACGTGATGTCGACGGTCTGCAGCGTGGCGTGGATGATACTGCTCGGGGTCACTTTGTCGTTTTTGATCGTGACGGCAGCCGCACCGAGTGGGATCGCGCTGCGCCCCTTCTGTGTGTTCATCTCCTGCGTATTCAGCGGCGGTTTGTCCGGCGTGCCAGTGCTGTCGCCGGCGCCGCCAGCGATGCGACCGAACTCCTGGAATGTCGGCGCAGCGAACGTGATCGCCAGGTTACTGCCTGGGGGCACGGCGTTAGCCATCATCAGCGTCCGACCGTCATTGCTCGCGCTTTCAACGCGTGCGCTCACGCCGTTGATCGTCAGTTTGTCGCCGACCTTGAAGTCGTGCTGATCAAACAACGTGGACATCGCCGCACCGCTGATCAGAACCGTCCTGCTTCCATCAGCGGTCGCCGTGCGCCCGCCCGCATAGGTCCCTGCCGTGCCGTGCGTCACGCATTCCAGACCCTCGGCGCCGCCGGCCATGACCGCCGCCCCCTTGAAGTAGACGCGATCTCCGGGGTTCCAGGTACCTGCCGTGGGCGCGCTCCTGTTCGTGCTGGCCGTGATCCGTCGACCGCCGATCCACAACATTTCAAAGAGCGCGCGACCGGCGGGGATGTGCATCGGCCACTCGTTGAGCTGCGACTTGTTAGCCGCGTGCATGAGGCCAGGGCCGCTGTCACCGCCAGCGCCACTGATGCCGTATTGAAAGCCCTGCACATCGTTGCAGCCACCGAAGTTATCGTAGCGGTAGTAGGTAGGCAAGCCAGTTATGACGTCGTCAGGCGCCTGCATGATGAAGAAGACCTTAGACATTATCAGGAATAAGGAAGCAAGGCTGACAGTGGTAGAATAGAGCCATGCTAACCTATGCCGAACTGAAAAAGAAACCAAAAGACTTTCTGTCAGCCACGAGCCACACGCATGAAGAATTCGAGCGCCTGCTCGCC
>JBBRVA010000304.1:0-8756 GCA_038247295.1 Caldilineales bacterium
AACTGGAGAGGCTGGAGCACATAGGCGTTGAATAGATCGGCGAGCAGGCGCTCGGCCTTTGTGGCCATACGGACGACGCGATAGTGACGGTAAAAGCTTTTAAAGAGATAACTTTTTAATTCTTTATTTAACTGTTGCATGGCCGGTGAATAGCCGGCTACGTTATGACCCAGATTGCGCAGATCGGCCAGGGCGCGGATGTTCGCCTGTTCGATGTTCTGGCTCGTAGCCGTAATTGTATCACTTACTTCCATGCCCACCAGACGGCGGATAAAACGATAGCGCAACATTGCATTGCTCAAATCGACATCCTGCCGTTCCCCCATCCCTTCTAGTGCCAGCCGTGCAATGGTCAATTCGCGCACGCTAACAGAATCTAGAATGCCACTCCGCAATCCATCGTCCAGATCGCTAGTGTTGTAGGCAATTTCGTCGGCCAGGTTGCTCAATTGGCATTCCAGGGTGCCTTGTTCATCGGGCAGATATTCGCGCGCATCCACCACATCATAGTCAGTGTCATGTTTGACCACGCCCTCGCGTACTTCGTAGGTCAAATTCAGTCCTGGATGCTCTGGATAGCGTTGCTCTAGCGCCGTGACAAGCCGATAGGTCTGCCGTTGGTGGTCAAAACCACCGTGATCGCGCATCAGCTCGTTGAGCGTGGCTTCGCCGACATGGCCAAAAGGGGGATGGCCTAGATCATGGGATAAGCAGATCGCCTCGATTAGGTCTTCATTACAGCCCAGCGCGCGTGCCATAGTGCGCCCAATCTGCGCGACTTCGATGCTGTGCGTCAACCGGTTGCGGTAGTGATCACCCTCGGAGTAGACGAAAACCTGCGTTTTATATTCCAGGCGGCGAAAGGCTGTGGTATGAATAATCCGGTCACGGTCGCGTTGATAGACCGTGCGATACGCATGCTCATCTTCGGCATAGATGCGCCCGCGGCTTTGGCTGCTACGCATCGCATAAGCCGCCAGCCATTGTTCTTCACGTTTTTCGAGATCGATTCGGGTCAGCATGGTCTCTATTCCTTGCCGAGAAGGGCAGGATCAACAATCGTCCTTATTTTCATCTGTATCCACCCTTTACTCTGCAATCCGCATTCCGCATTTTATGATTTCTTCGCTTTGCCCGATGCGATCTGTTCGCCACCGTCTACCGTAATTACATCACCGGTTACATAATCGGCTTCGATCAAGTATTTAACCGCCTGCGCCACATCTTCAGGCGTGCCCCAGCGTTCTAGCAGCGTGCGATTGATGCCGGACGCGATCTGTTGCGCCGTGAAATCTGGCGGTGGCAAGACAGGGCCAGGCGCAACCGCATTGGCGCGAATCGTTGGCGCCAGCTCTAAAGCCAGTTGGCGCGTCATCGCCAACAGCCCGGCCTTGCCTACCGAATGGGCCATAAAGTTGGGCCAAGGTGACCAGGCGGAAAGATCAACAATGTTAACAATCGCACCCCCGCCGCGCGCTTGCATGCTTGGCACCAGGCTATTGCACACATAGAATGTACCATCCAGTAAGATGCGTGTAACGCGATGCCACTGGTCAATAACAGCTGGATCTGCACTGGGAAAAGGCGTTTTGCCAAAGTAACTGGCACTATTAACAATGATGTCGACGCCGCCAAATTGCTCGCAGATGATGGCTGCCATGCGCTGTACGGCCTGTAAGTCGGCTACGTCACACTGGATGGCTAACGCGGCAACGCCTAGCGCCTGGGCTTCTGCCACTGTCTGTTCGGCTTCTGCGGCGGATGTATTGTAGTTAACGATAACATTGGCGCCGGCCGTGGCCAGCATCAGCGTAATCGCCTTGCCAACTCGATGTGCACCGCCCGTAATCAAAGCGGTCTTGTGCTTGGGATTCAAAGTGGATTTCCTTTTGTTCGGCAGATTTGACATACACACTTTATCAATATAAGATCAGCGTATTTGAAACCATTATGGAACCATTATGAAACCAATTAGGGGCATAACAGATGGCTACGATTACAGTAAAAAATATCCCTGATGAACTGTACGAGCAACTAAAACAGTCGGCTGTCATGCACCGGCGAAGCATTAACAGTGAAATTATTTTCTGGCTAGAACGGGTGCTAGGCAAACCTAATATTGATGTAGATGCAACACTGGCCAAAGCGCGCGTTCTGCGTGAACAGGCGAAAGTGTACATTGCTTCACAAGATGAACTAGACGCACTGATTGATGAGGGGCGTCCATGATTGTGGTTGACACGAATATTATCATCTACTTGTACTTGCCCAGCCCATTTACCGCCGCCGCTCAAGCCGCATTGATCAAAGCCCCGCGCTGGGTCGCGCCTCATCTTTGGCGCAGCGAAGTACGCAATGTACTCAGTCGCTATGTGACCCAACAGCAACTTACGCTTGCTCTGGCGATTGCGATCATGCAAGAGGCCGAAGCATTGCTGCGCGAGAATGAGTATGATGTCAACTCTGCTCAGGTGCTACAATTGGCGGCTGCGAGCGGCTGCACTGCTTACGACTGCGAATTTGTGGCGTTAGCGCAAAACTTTGCTCTACCGTTGGTAACCATGGACAAGAAAATCTTGCGCACTTTCCCCCAGATATCTGTGGCGCTTGATAGCTTTGCTGCCACATAAATTCTCAGCCAAGCGTAGCCAGAGCCGTCTTCATCTGCTCTAAACCCTGCGCCAATGTCGCACGTGTACAGCCAAAGTTTAAACGGACAAACCCTTCGCCGCCAGGGCCAAAGACGGCACCGTCGTTGAGGCCAACCCGTGCTTTCTCTAGGAAGAACTTCTGACAATTACCCTCAATCCCCGCATCTCGGCAATCGAGCCAGGCCAGGTAGGTGGCCTCTGGCACTGTAGTGCGGAGGGTGGGTAGTTGTTCTTTTACAAACTGCACCAGAAAGTCGCGATTGGCGGTCAGATAAGCGCATAGCTCAGTCAGCCATTGATCACATTCACTGTAGGCGGCGATGGCGGCGACATAGCCCAACAAATTAGCATGCGGTACAATGCCGGCGCTCGCCTTCTGGATTTTTTGCCGCAACTGAGGGCTCTTGACAATTGCCAAACTGCAACCCAGGCCGGGGACATTATACGTTTTGCTCGGCGCCAACAAGGTGATCGTGCGATCGGCAATCGCCGGATCGAGCGTTGCGATCGGAATGTGTTGCGTGTCACCCAAAAGCAGATCGGCGTGAATTTCATCCGAGCAGATGACTAAATCGTGTTGCTGGCAGAGTGCGGCCATCTGCTCCAAATCTGTGTGGCTGTAAGCAATACCGACTGGGTTATGCGGATTGCAGAGCATAAAGAGCCGTGTATTGGGCTGGATCGCAGCGCTAAAGGTATCAAGATCAAGGGTATAACGAACCTGCTGTCCTTGCGTCTCAACGTGCAATGGCGCGCTGTGCAATACGCGTTCCTGATTGATCGGACTGCTAAGAAAGGGGGGATAAACCGGTGTACTTGCCAATACACCATCGCCGCGTTCGCCGATAGCGCGGCTAACCACATTGAGACCAGAGACCAGACCGGGCAGAAAGATGATCTCCTCTGGTCGTACAGCCCAGTTATAGAGCCGCTGCATGCGCTCTATGATCACAGTTTTGAGTTTTGGCGAATCCAGACCGTATCCAAAAATGCCGTGGTCCACGCGCTCATGGATCGCCCTGAGGATGGCTTCGGGCGAGCGAAAATCCATGTCGGCTACCCACATAGGCAGCACATCTTCGCCATAATAATGCCATTTGCCGCTGTCGCTGCCGCGACGTTCCACCAATTCATCGAAATTGTAAGCCATGAGTTCGTTCACATCCTGCGCTAAGAAGCTGATATAAAAGGGAAAATCAGATGATGTTCTATGCCGGAGTATATGCCAGCCGCGCGCATCATGCAACTTAAGCTGTGAACATTACATGGGTTGGTGTACAATACATTTACATTGGGTTGCCGCGTGTCGGTCTAGCGCAGATCACGCCCAAAAGGCATCAGTGCCAGTGGGATAAGCTTGATGTGCTGCTGGGCAAAAGGAATGCCGATAATCGTGATCGCCAGAATTAGGGCATGCAGCAAGTGCGCTAAGGCAATTTCCCAACCAAATAAAACGATCCAAATCAGATTGAAAATAAGCCGCAGCGGGCTGTTGGCGTTGTCACCTTCGACAATTGTCTTTCCAAAAGGCGTCAGGGTCGCAAAACCAATCTTGATCGATTGCAGGCCAAAAGGAATTCCAATGATCGTTAGGCACATTAAAAGCCCGCCGATCATATAGCCAAGACCGACCAGCAAACCACCAAAGATCAACCAGATTAGATTGCCAAGCAGACTCATAGGATTCCTCACTTTTATGAATAATTTTTGTGGATAAATTTTGTTGATACGCTGTAATTAAAGCGCTACGGACGCAGGTCGCGCTTTGAGCGTAAGGCATTCAATTGTCCTATCTCGCAGCTGTTACGCGTATATATACTACGTAGCAAGGGCTGTTAAGTTGCACAGAAACAATGGAGTCAACGATGCGCGCAGTTATTTTTGATTTGGGCCGTGTATTAGTGCATTACAATCACCAGACAACCTTAGATGCCGTGGCCGCGATCAGCAAGGTGACAGCGCCAGAATTGCACGCGCTGTTCAGCGCGATCGACCAAGACCTGGGCGTTGGCAATCTGAGCGCTGCCGATTTGCACCAGTTTTTGATCGAGCGCGCCGGTGTTAGCGATGATGAAACGCTTTTCCTGCAAGCCTATGGCGCCGGCATTACGCGTGATGAAGCCGCTTTGGCTTATGCCTTGGAATTACAGGCACGCCCCGCTCTTACAATTGGTGTGATTAGTAACACAAATGCCGCCCATGTGTGGCGTTTGGATGAGGATGTCCCTGAATTGAATGAGCTTGACTTGGTGATGTACAGCAATGAAGTTGGCTTGCTCAAGCCCGACCCAGCGATCTTTGAACTCGCTTTGGAGTTATTAGAAGTAGAGGCCAATCAGGCCATCTTTGTCGATGACATCGCCGAAAATACGGCGGCTGCGCAGGCGATGGGCCTGGCTGGCATCGTGCATCGCGACTGGGCGTTAACCCGCCCCGCACTGGAAGCCTGGTTGAGTAGATGATTTTTATGCCCTACCCGTTACTCCAGCCCAATAAGAGGGTAAGTGTGTGCCAACCGGCGCCCAGCCAGGGTTGATATTACCCCCGCTTCGCGTATACAATAGTTGACTATGGCAATTGATCTTATACCGCGCCCAGCCAGTGGCGCTTTAACCAAAACTGGTGGTTTTTTGGCCGGCTTTACACATACGTTGCAACCCTATATCGGCTGTCGTTTTAGTTGTGAATATTGCTATGTTAAAGGCCTGGGTGTGCATCGCTTTCACCAACCGCCTCTCGAGTGGGGTGAGTATGTCCACCCACGTGGCGGGATTGCTGATCGGCTGCGCACAGAACTGGCCCGGCTCGATCGGCGCGGTGCATTGGCAACCGTAGCCATTTTTATGTCGAGCGCTACCGATCCGTACCAAGGCGCCGAACGGCAGTGGCGCTTAAGCCGAGCCTGTCTGGATGTGTTCGCGGATTACTCGCCTGGTTTACTGATGATTCAGACCCGTTCGCCGCTGGTGCGCGACGATTTTGAACGGATCCAAGCGTTAGGTGACCGTTGCTGGCTTAGTGTTACGCTGGAAACGGATCTGGACCATGTTCGCCAGCAATTGACACCGCGTTGTCCATCCGTGGCGCAACGCCTGGAGACTTTGCAGGCGGCGCTGGCCTATGGTCTCAATGTCCAGATTGCTGTTAGCCCCTGTTTGCCTTTTTCCACCATAGAAACATTTGGCGCTTTGTTGTTGGCGCATGGGCAGCGGGTGGTGGTGGACAGCTTTACCACCGGAGATGGCCAAGGTGGCAAACGAACGGCGGCCACCGCAACGCCTGCCCGCTATGATGACTTGGGCTGGGGTGATTGGCGTTCGGAAGACCAAGCGCGCCAACTTTATGATTGGCTATACGCCCATATCGGCGAGCGTGCCGGTTGGTCGCAGGCCGGCTTTACGGCCTTAACGCACTTATTGCAACCCAGCGCCGTTGTGTAAAAGCCATGCTTTGTAAACACGAACTGGAAAACAGCGCTACGCGCGCTTAGTCTATGTTTGCAAAAAGAGCAGTTCGGACTGGATGATTTATGGACTGGACAATCCATCACGCCCACCCGTGGGATGTGACACCCGAGGCCGCAGTGGCCATTCAGCGCACGCTCGCGCCATTGGTGCGTGAAGAGCCATTGCCCCAACCGCCGCGCACCATTGCTGGTGTGGATATGAGTGTGCGCATTGATCAGGTGCAAGCGGCAGTAGTTGTCTTAGCCTTGCCAACCCTAGAAATCATCGACCAAGCCGTCTGGCGGGGAGCGGTAGAATTTCCGTATGTACCCGGTCTACTCAGCTTTCGCGAAGTGCCGGCTGTGTTGCGGGCGTTGGCGCAATTGCGCATTCAACCCGACCTGATTGTAGCCGACGCACAGGGTCGCGCCCACCCGCGTGGCCTGGGCTTAGCCTGCGATCTGGGTGTGCTGCTTGATTGGCCGGTCTTCGGCGTGGCTAAATCCAGGCTAACCGGAACGTACACCGAACCGGCTGATGTAACCGGTGCGCAGTCGCCATTGCTCAGGGCCAAAGCGGAGATTGGGGCTGTATTGCGTACAAAAGCGAAAACCAAACTGGTCTATGTCAGCATCGGTCATCGCATTACGTTGTCAGAAGCGGTCACTTTGACCTTTGCCTGTACCACGCGTTATCGCTTGCCCGAACCGACGCGTCAGGCGCATCTATTAAGTAAACGCATTGCCGAGTGTGGGGACGTGGCGGGTTAGGAATGTAAGGGAGATAGTTACCAGTGATCAGTAAGCAGTGATTAGTCGGCGACTTTTACACTGATAACCGACTACTGATTACTATCACTTTTACTCGCCTACCCTTCTTCCCAACTCGCCTACCACTCTTCAAACCTGTCACAATACAACGAAGGAGTAACACAATGGCACTATTTGGCGGCATCGAAGCGGGCGGCACCAAGTTCGTCTGTGCGGTAGGTACGGGGCCAGACGATATCCGCGCCGAAATTCGCTTTCCCACCGGCGCACCAGAAGCAAGCATCGGTCAAGCGATTGCCTTTTTTAAGGAACAGAGCCAGCAAGAAGGCCTCGCGTCCGTGGGTGTGGCTTGTTTCGGTCCGTTGGATCCAGATCCGCGTTCGCCCAGGTTTGGCTATGTGACTACGACGCCCAAACCTTTGTGGGCACAGACCGATTTTGTGGGGCCGCTGCGCCAGGCATTGGGCGTGCCGATTGGGTTTGATACCGATGTCAATGGCGCGGCGCTGGGTGAACAGCGCTGGGGTGCGGCACAAGGAGTGGACAGCTTCGTTTATTTAACGATTGGCACGGGCTTGGGCGGCGGCTGTATGGTCAACGGCAAGCTGCTGCATGGCTTGATGCACCCAGAAATGGGCCACATGTTGATTCCCCATAACTGGGACGCCGATCCGTATGCTGGCTTTTGTCCCTATCATGGCGATTGCTGGGAAGGATTAGCTGCTGGTCCTGCCATCGAAGGACGCTGGCAAACGCCCGGCAATCAATTACCCGTCGATCATCCTGCCTGGGAATTGGAAGCTCACTATCTGGCGTTGGGGTTGGTCAATATTATCTGTACGTTATCGCCGCAACGGATCATTATGGGCGGCGGCGTTATGGATCAGCGCCACCTTTTTGCTTTGGTGCATAACCATGTCTACACCATGCTTAACGGCTACATCCAAATGCGCGAGATATTGGAAAATATGGACCGTTATATCGTGCCGCCAGGGTTGGGCAACCGTGCGGGTGTACTCGGGGCAATTGCCTTGGCGGAACAGGCGGTAAACCATGGCTGATTTTGTCCCCACCGAAAATCCGCACCGGCGGCGTAATTTGCTAACTGGGGAGTGGGTGCTTGTCTCGCCCCACCGCACCAAGCGGCCCTGGCAAGGCCAAGTGGAACGCACGCCACCCGATGATCGGCCGGCGTACGATCCAACCTGTTATTT
This sequence comes from Caldilineales bacterium, assembly GCA_038247295.1. GTDB lineage: Bacteria > Chloroflexota > Anaerolineae > Caldilineales > Caldilineaceae > JAPLGZ01. The sequence goes on from JBBRVA010000304.1 coordinate 8,082, forward strand.
GTGTCCAGGCAATGCGCGCGCCGGTGGCAAACATAACCCGAACTATACCAACACCTTTGTCTTTGCCAACGACTTTGCAGCATTGCTGCCCGACGGACCCACCGGCGATGTCAGCCAGGGGGACTTTTTTCAGGCGCAGGCCGAAACCGGCACCTGCCGAGTTATCTGCTTCAACCCGCGCCATGATTTGACCCTGCCGGAGATGGAAATTCATGATATTCGTGCCGTGGTCGATGTGTGGGCCGAGCAGACAGTCGAACTGGGCAGTCGCGCCGATATCAATTATGTTCAACTGTTTGAGAACAAAGGGGCAGCAATGGGCAGTTCCAATCCCCATCCGCATGGACAAGTGTGGGCCAACCACCGTGTGCCGCAGGAACCGGCCAAAGAAGATGGGCAGCAACGTGACTATTTTGCCCGCCACGGTGCACCGCTGTTGCTCGGTTACCTGGCTGCAGAATTGGCGGCCCAAGAACGGATTGTGATCGAAAACGATGATTGGGTGGTGCTGGTGCCTTATTGGGCGGTCTGGCCCTTCGAGACCCTATTGCTGCCGCGCCGGCCTGTCGTCCAACTGCCCGATCTGCTGGACAATGAACGCAACAGCCTGGCCGCTATTCTCAAACGACTCCTCACTCGTTACGACAATCTCTTTGAGACCAGCTTTCCCTATTC
>JBBRVA010000305.1:0-8750 GCA_038247295.1 Caldilineales bacterium
ATACAGCTGATCGCCCGCCAATGACCAACGCGCTTCGTCTTGTGACACCAGAGCAATGACGCGCATGTTCATCAGGTTGAGTTGCATGTCCGGGTGCGATGAACCATCCGCCGTGCGCGAACTACCGCGTTTGATCCAGCTATCACCCACCAACCCTTCCACCGGATCGAGTTCACCTTCGGCCAGGATTTCGCGCTCACCAATTTGCGGTCGGCGCACAATTAATGCTAACACACCTTCATCTTTTGGGGACTGGCGAATTGTATCCAAGCCAGCTTTCAGTTCGGTCATGGTTAGATGTTGCACAGCGATCATCGTTCGGCTCCTTATGGAAAAATTTGAAGATTATACCTAAACTTTACGTTCAGAGTTATGCATATTCAGTTGGCAACGCCCGTGGCTCAAACAGTTCGAGCAGGGTAAATTGGATAAAGACGGCGAAATTGTTGTCAATTGGCGTAGATTGGTTGATCCGCACCCAACCAATTTGCTGCCCATCGTCATCTTCATCGACAAGGGGAATCACATTCTGTCCCAAATGGCGCGGGTGATTGGGATAGGTTTCTGTGTCGACAAAATAGGCTTCGGCCCAGGCCAACCAACCGCGGCTGAAAAGCTTCCAGGCGGTGGCGATGATACCAGTCGGGTGCAGAGCAAAGAGGGCACGCGCCCCGGCCACATCGCCCGGAAAAATCCATTGGTGCGCGCCCAATTTCAGGACGCGTTCGGGGCGATATTGCCAGAGGGGTGCAGCATACTTGGCCTTGGCCCGTTCAATCGCGGCGACGGTCGTAGCGGGTAAGACAATTGTCTGCTGGTTGGGAAAGGTGACGCGGTCGCTTGGCATCGGCAATCTTTCTAAAATTTAGCGCAGGAGAAACAGCCACTCGGCCTGCTATTGGTTGGGCAAACGAGTGTAGCACACCGCTGGCAGGCTGACAAATAACCGATTATTGGAGACCGAACAGACTTGATAGTCTTCATTAGCTGCTTGGTCCGCAAGTCTGCATAAGAGCGACACCCTAGAAATTGACACTTAACGACAAACCCACAAATTCAGCATAACGCTGCGCGGCGGCATACACGGCCTTGGTTTGGGCTTTATTCTAAGGCATGAACGGGCTGAACGTAACGTTCACGCTGTTTTTTGTAAAGGTGCGTTTCCAAACTCCTGCGAGCTGGCCTTCGATCACAACCGTGTGCGTAAAAAGGGGATTGATTTTTATAAAGGCTTGATTCAATCTACTCCAACGTGATGATACACCATAATTAGAAATTTTTCGATCTGGGCAACGCTGTCGACCACCAAACCCATGCCATCAGCACGCCTTGCAGCGGTAAACGCAGCCAGAGCAGCCAGCCTGGAATCATCGGATAGCGCGTCTGATTCAGCGCCATGTGCAAATTGGCGGGAAAGATGGCTAGCAACAGGGCAAGTAGGCCCCAGCGGGCTAGGTTGCGCATACGCGGAATAAAAATGAGAAGGCCACAAAACACTTCAGCGATACCACTCAACCAGACTAGCAACTGATGACGAGGCAAGTAGTCGGGCATGATCGATGCGTAGAGGCGGGGTTGTACAAAGTGATTAATTCCTGCAAACACAAACAGTACGCCAAGGAGGATACGGCCAGCGGTTCGACTCATGCAACCTTCTTATTGATGCCAGATATAGAGGAGGATTTTGTTCAGAACTACGAGCAGACCCAATACCCAGGCCCATGTAGGGCGGCCTGCGGCGAAGAGTACTGCAACGGCAGCGCCGAATACGATTACCTGGAGGATAAATCTTATCACACCTGGCACTGTCACAGCGGCCTTTGGTGAAAGAAAGGTTCCCCATATAATAGCTGCCAGCAATGGTGCACCCAAGCCCAGGCTGATCCGACTGACAGAGCTCTCGCCCGTGTGGAATCCCCAATAGCCAAATGCCGCCAGCATGCACAATTCCAAGAGAAAAGCGAGCGCAAGATTTGTAGATTTTAGGAGTATCATTTAGTGCGTTCCTCCTCGATCAAACTCATGGCGAGATTATACATAGCGACACAACGCAGCGTCTAACCGATCCAGGTGCTGCGGACCATCGACTTGGACCATCGCCAGCCAGGCAGGGATGCGCCATAAGTCACGCCGCAGCAGAAAGTCAGGGTTCAAGGGCGCAAGTTCTTGATAGCCGAGAAGCAGTTCGGCAGACACAGGTGCAAAGAAGTCCACATAGGCCAGATCGATCTCGGGGTGGCCGTAGTAGACCGAGGGATCAATCAGCACCGGTCCCTGGGCAGTGCTAAGAAAATTGTTTTGGTGCGCATCGCCATGCAGCAGAGCAGGCTGCACTGGCGGTCCACAGAGTGAGGTAAGCCGGCTCCCTAACCGCTCAACCTGGGGCACAAACGCCAAAGGCAAGTGGCCGGAATCGACAGCAGCGCGTAGACGCGGCTCGATGCGCCGCTGCCAGAAAAAGGTGGGCCAATCGACGAGCGGAGTATTGTCTTGGTAGAAACTGCCCCAATAACAGTGCGCATCAAGCCCAAAGCGGTCGCCTTTGCTATTGTGAAGGCGCGCCAGGGTCTGCCCGATTTGCCGCCAATCACTCTCTGCGCGTTCGATGACCTGCACCGCTTCCATGATCACGATCGCACCGCCCGCAACCGATATGACGTCGATGGCGGCTGGCGTCAGGACATTAGCACGTGCCGTAAGCAGATGCAGCCCAGCCAATTCCTGGGTGAATTGATCCTCAGCCAGGTCACCTTCACCAAGCTTCACAAAGACCGCATCAATTCCATCGGCGAGGATGGCCGCGGGGTGCGAGGCCGCTGCGCTTTTGCCCTCTACCGCCGTTACTTGCCACGCCCGGCCAAGATAGGCCGACACGCGTTGCTCCACCGGGATGCGCAAGGCATCACTCAACAGGCGTCTAACAGATATGTCTTGCGTTGCTTGAGCCACTTGATTCTCCATCCTGCCATTGTTTGATTGGGTTCATCAGTCGCTGGTGACCCAGGAAAATTTGAGCCACATATTCATTCGACAGCCATAACCGTACTCGGCAACGGTTCCGATGGCATCAGCAGCCAGGCGGAGGCGAGCAATTCGCCCATCGCCGCCAGAATCAGGGTCCACTGTAAGCCGATGGCCAGGCCAAGCACGCCGCCCAGCAGACCACCCAGGGCAGTAAGACCTGCAGCCACAAAGCGCATCGTCGCGTTCATGCGGCCCTGCATGTGGTCCGGCGTAATCTGTTGGCGCAAGCTCACTTGGCTAATATTGAAGGCGGTCTGGCCCAGCCCGTAACAGAACTGGGCGACAAATAACACAAGCACGACGACCATAATGCCGGTCCTGCCGGTTACGGTCGGGATCAGCAGATCGCCAAACCCAGTCAGCAGCAGGCCGCCGATCAGGGTTGCGTGCAGCCCAAAGCGGCGTGTCGCCCGCATTTGCAGCAGCGCTCCAAGCAGAAAGCCGCCACTGCCACAGGCGAAGACCAAGCCGATCAGGCCCGGTGTGAGTTGCAGTTCGCGGGTTAGGTAGAGCAGCAACACTGCGTCGAGCATGCTGGTGAAGAGGGCGCTGGTTGCCAGCGCCCCGGTGAGCGCGCGCAAGGTGCGGTTGCCCAGCACCAGCCGCAAGCCATCGCGGATCGCATGCTGCATGCGCTGTTGTTGCTGGCTGTTCGTCGTGGTTTCGGTAACATCAATCGACGCGATACAGAGCGCGGCCACGATGAATGATCCTGCATCGAAGAGGATGGCCAACGGTGCAGTAACCAGTTGGATCAGCCCACCTGCCAACCCCGGGCCGGCAATGGCAACCGCCGAATGGCTCATTTCCAACTTGCCGTTGCCTTCAATCAGCTGCTCGCGCCCGATCAGGGCTGGCAGCAGCGATTGATTGGCCACATCGAAGAAGAGCCGGAACGCGGCGAGGCCAAAGGCAAATATATACAGATACTCAATCCGCAGTACGTTTAGCACGGCGGCCCCAGAAACCATAATCAGTAGCACGGCTTGCCCAATATTGGTTGCAATCAGAATGGGCCGGCGGCGATGGCGATCGACCCACACGCCGGCAAACAGGCCCAGCAACAGAGCAGGCAATGTGCGCACGGCGGCGAGCACACCCATTTGAAAAGGCGTTGCGTTAAGCAACGACGCCGCGATCAACGGTAGCGCCAGAAACGACACAGCCGAACCGAGCCCTGAGATCGTCTGTGCGCTCCACAGCTTCACAAAATCAGTATTTCGCCACAATCCGGCCGATTGCGTGCTCATCGTATTGCCTATTCCTGGAATACAGTATTGATTGGCGACGCGCGTCTTTCACCCTGTAAGGGTCTGGTTTTTAGGCCAAAGCCAGACCCTTACAGGGTGACAAATGCAAATTTATGCTTTAAAAACCTTACCAATGAGAGAATTTAACGGCGGCGCAACCACCAAAGAGAACCAGCACAAATCCCAGCGCCACCAAAACTTAACAAACCGAGCGCTAACAACCCTACCGGCTGGCTGCCCCGCGTCATGCCGGTTAACTGCAATTGCGCGGCGGCTAAATCGATACCCGCGGCTGGGGTCGACGACGGCCAGGGTGTCCACGTGGGTGTAAACGTGGGCGTTGGCGTCGGTGAAGGCGACGGCGTAAAGGTAGCTGTCGGCAACGGCGTGGGTGTATCGGTGGGCATGGGGGTAAAGGTCGCCGTCGGCGTATCCGTGGGTAAGGCCTCTACGACAATTTCTGCAGCACGCGCCTCTTCGACAATAGCTTCCGCCACCAACGCGACCTCGACAGGTACGTCCGTGGGTGGCTCGGGTGTGGGTGGTTCAGGGGTAGGGGGCATTTCGACGGCTGGTGCGCTCTCATCTGGATAGAGCGCGATCACGTCGATCAGGATGATATTATCGCCGGTGCTCTCGGGGTGATCAGTGACAAAGAAGACCGTGATTGTGCCATTCAGCGCACGGGCCCGCACATCGATATTCACATCGGGTGGCGGATAGTTGAGAATACGGCCATCACCCCAGTGTATCGGCCCCCAAATGATGGTTGGACTGTTAGGATCAGTGCCGCCGGTTGGATCAATGCCCAGTTGACGGCCGAAGGTTGCCGGTGCATTCGGTGCACCCCAGGAAATACTTGCCCGGTAGCCAGCCCCCGGCGTTACGCCGACTTGGGTATAGATGCCCGCCTTGAAGGTGCCGCCATTGTTGGCAATTGTCAGATTCGGCCCGCCAAAGTAGGTGTGATCATCTTGAAAAAAGGTGGCGTCGCCGTAAATGAGAAACTCCGTCCAGCCGTCAGGAATCTGGCGGGGTGGGCTGCCGTGAAAGGAGTCCATATCGCAAACCGGCTGGGGAATAATGTTGGGTGGATTGCAGGGCTCGGAAGCAAAAATCGGCTCTGCACTCAGAAGCACCAACAGTAGACAAATTGCAAAGCAGCCAGTGAGGGCTGCCACGCCTTTATGAACAGTGGCACGCGCAGCGCCGATATTTTTACCTTGCAGGGCAGAATTTTCCATAAGGCACAGTATACGCCTTTGGCGCTTTCCCTCCCAAATCACCATAGGGTTTAGCAGAGATTTACCTATGCTTAATCTTATTCTAATTTTAGGGCGATAAACTACCGGTGCGCTGTTGCGCCAGTGGTATAGCGAACCCCTCCTTGCTGACACTGGCCTAATTCCCGGCTGCGACCCTCCTCGCAGCCGGGAATTTTTATGTACCCGATTTGAAAAATCGGGTTACATGGCTAATTGGGCGCGAATCTGACCAATCTGAGCCGACAGCGCCGGTTCACGTTCTGCGCCCAGGCGACGAAGCCGGGATTTATTGAGCGCCAGTTTTGCATAGAGATGCATACGATCCGCCTCAGCCCGTTCGTTTTTGGGACGACGCAATGGATTGCGCCAGCGCTTAATCAAGTTCTCATATTCTTGCAGGGTGAGCGTCACCCCAATTTCTTCCGCCAATTCGGCGCGGATACAGTTGCGTTCGTACTGCCAGGAAAGCAAAATGGTGAGCAAGACGATACAAAAGCCAGCCGCCGCAACCACCAGGCTGAGCAACAGGGCAGCCCCATTTTCTGACGCAAAACTTGCGCCAAAGTTGTGTAAGCTATGCGCCAGGATCGCCGCCATTAATCCGACTAGCGGCCAGATCAAGCGTCCCAGCCAGGTGGTGGCGTTACGCGCAAAGCCAAAGCCAATCCCAGTAAGGCCGGTATAAAGGGCATGGTTGAGGCCAAAAATTAGGGTGCGGAGGAGGATGACCATCGCCAGGTTGCCAAAACCGCCTTCATCAAAAGCACCAATAAAGTAAAAGATATTCTCGGTCATCGCAAAGCCAAAACCGATCAACGCGCCGTAAATCAGACCGTCCAGTATGCCATCAAATTCTCGACGTATAAACCAGAAGATCAGCAACAGAGCAAGTCCCTTGGTCAATTCCTCAATTACCGGGGCATAGATCGCGTCTTCAAGAATGGCGCCGAAGCCGGAATTGGTCATCATAGCCGGATCACCGATCGGCACTTCTAAAATCATTTCGCCAATCAAGCTAGCGATGATGGCCGGAATTGCACCCCACAAAAACGCAACGGTGGCCAACCAGCGCGGCTCACGCTCGTAGCGATCCGCCCAGTAGAAGAGCCGCACATAGAGATACGTTGGCACGATCGCCGCCAAGAGGATGGTAAAGAGCGCTAGCATGAGGTAAGATTTCTCCACAGGTTAGGTAGTGGTAAAGCGGTAAATGGTAAGTGGTAAATGGTACGTGGGCACGCACTACGTACCATTTACCACTTACCACTTATCTCCTTCACTGGTACAAATCGTTTGCGCCACTTGGCATAGGTGCTGGCGAAATGGGGCCAAAAGGGGCTAATGATCCCCGCCGATTTTGCGTGGGCAAGGGCGGCGAGGAAGCTGGTCGCGTTGTCCTCAAAACTTGGCATCTCCAAATAGCAGCGGCCCACTTCAAAGAGGGTGTGGGCATCGCTGCCCGCCGTGACCAGCTTGGCGTGCTTTTGCGCCAGTTGCGCGGCGGCCAGATTATCGGCAGGGCGGACACAGCGAGCGTTGAGAATTTCCAAGGCGTCAACATCGTCGATCACGCTGAGAACATTTTCCAACCGCATAGCCGAACGGCGTAGCGAATCCAGTGGATGCGGGATACTAATCACCGCGCCCTGATCGCGCAGACGCCGAATTGTTGCTTGGGGGGAAAGACCACGCGGCACGACTTCGCTGACGAAATAGGCGATGATCTCACCGTGGGTTGTCATAATCTCTTCGCCGACGATCACCAAGTCTGGCGCCAGCTTTTTGGCGGCCAGCGCGCCATCCAACCGGTTGTGCTCGGTGACGGCGATCTTGTCCAGACCAACGGCGCGCGCACGTGTAATCAGATCGGCCGCACGTGTGAGACAATCTTTGCTATAAATCGTGTGCGAGTGTAGGTCAACTTTCCACATGGCGGCTCTGTTTCTGCGTGGTGTAAGAAATATACCAACAGATTATCACAGATCGTCAGCTAAGGAGAAAAAGGTAAAGCAAGAGATTAGAATGTCGGCGAGCAGGGTATAGATTATGCGGCAAGTCTATCGCATCAGGTAACTAAAAGCGAAGCTGCGCCTCAAACGTTCGCGCCTAAAAGCGGGTGCTCTCCGCCACACAGCCAGACAAGCAGTCGACACGGATCGGGGAAAACACGGATATTTTTCGTCGTTGTTATCCGTGTTTTCCCCGATCCGTGTATATAAAGATTGGGGTCAGCTTATTCGGTCTTTTTGCCTGGGGTTTCGTACCCAGCCATCTCGATCACTGGCTGGCCATCCTCGGTTACCCAAACCCCACACTGGCTGCCTTGTTCGCTCTTATCAATCTCGACCGGCGTGCCGTCCATACGCAACACGGGGAAATACCACTGCGCCACCTTTTGTGAGTCACCTTCGATGTAGTGGCCAATCAGTGAACGGCGGAAACGATCATCCGTCTGGTTGGGGAAGGAGCCGTGTACGAGCGACCCATTGAAGAAAAGAACATCGCCCGGTTGCATCAGCACGGGTACCGGCGTGTAACCCTCTGGAATTGGCACGGTCACATCGGTGAAGCTCTGTGTGGTGTCCGCCTGCGTGGTACAAAGCGTGGGCCAAGTGTGGCTACCAGGCACCACTTGCAGACAGCCGTTGTCAATTTCACAGGCATCCAACGCCATCCACGCCGCAATACAGGTGCCCGGTTGCACGCGTAGATAGTAGTTATCTTGGTGCAGCGCCTGGCCGCGCGCATGCGGTGGCTTAAAATAGAACATCGTCTGCACGGCGAGGGGCTCGCGATCCAACAGATCAACCATACATTGATTGATGCGCGGGTCGAGCAGCCAGTTGAGCGTGGTATTGTCCCAACGATGCATCTGCATCAGGCGCGGATATTGCAGCAGTGGATCACCGCTGGTGCCGTTCGCAACATTGGTGTCGCGCCGACATTGCTCGTGGTTGCGCAGCTCGGTGTAGTAGCCGAGATAGAACTCAACTTCGGCGTGGTTGAAAAGCGCCGGCGCAATTACATAGCCGTTTTGATCAAAAAATTCTCTTTGCTCTCTGTTCAACATATCGCCAACTCCTGGAGTTTATAAGGTGATGTTATGTTCTGTCTTACTGGGTTTGGGGAAAGACGCAAGTTCTAGCTATAATATCTGAAATATGCACCCGTTGTCTACAGTGTTCTCTGCTAAACTCATGCACGATCCTGC
>JBBRVA010000306.1:0-8749 GCA_038247295.1 Caldilineales bacterium
AGAGCGCCGCCAACTCGAATTGCATGTTTTCTGCGGCGCGTTCCATCTGCGCGGTCAACTGTTGCAATACCCGGTCGGTATCACCGCTGAGAAAGTCCATTAATTGGCGCAGAATTTCGCGGTATTCTTCCCGATTTTGGCGACCAATGCAGGGCGCACCGCACATCTTGATATGATAATAGAGGCAGGCGCGATCATCCTGCCCATCGATAACGCGTTCGCAGTCGCGATAGGGAAAGACCCGGCGCAGGGCGTCGAGCGTCTGATAACAGGCGCGTGCACTGGTGTAGGGGCCAAAATAACGGGCGCCATCTTTGGTGATTTTGCGCACAACTTCAACTTTGGGGAAATCATCTTGCCAGTTCACCTTAATATAAGGAAACTGTTTGTCGTCTTTCAGGCGCACATTGTAATGTGGCCGATAGCGCTTGATCAGCTCATTTTCCAAGATCAACGCTTCGAGCTCGGTGCGCGTCACCCACCAATTGATATCGCGGATCTCTTCGACCAGCGCTTGAGTCTTAGGGCTATGTTGAGCAGAAACATGAAAGTAGCTGCGCACCCGGTTGCGTAGTACAATCGCTTTGCCTACATAGATCACCTTACCCTCGCTGTTGAGCATCAAATAACAGCCAGGACTATCAGGCAAATTCTCTAATTTTTGAACAACTTTTTCAGGTAATTGGCGTGCCATAAAGAATTATAAAGGACTTGTGGAACCACACAAGCCCTTTGAGCATTTTATCATAGATTACGGTTTATTTCAATTTAATCAGGGCAGACCGTGGTTGATTGTCTAGCGCTTCATTTGCCCTTAATTTGCTTTGGATTTGGATTGGTAATATCTAATTTCAAAACATAATTTAATTCTATAAATATTCCAACTGCGATATATATTGCCTTAACTGGTAAAGAAGGTAGACTATCCATGAAACAACCCAAGCTACTCCATATCCTCATTGCCGCACTTGTAATCGGGTTAAGTTGTGCTGGCTTCTTCACAAGCCGCACGCAAGCCCAAGATGATCAGCCGCCTGATCCGCTTGCTGAAATCGAAACGACAGTTGATCCCTTTGCGACGCGGCCGCCAAATACAGTGGATCAAGCTGATCAGAATTTAGTCGAGCCGCGCATTGTCGGTGGTCAAGAAGCAACACCCGGCGCTTGGCCCTGGGCCGTTGCCATTGTCGTTGCCAGCGTAGCCGATGCGCACGAAGGCGAGATCTGCGGCGCTTCCTTGATCCATCCCCAATATGTGCTAACAGCAGCGCATTGCACCTTCTATGGGGATGAAACACCTATCACACCAGATGTTCTGGACGTAGTGATTGGTCGCCATCGCCTCAGCTCAACCGGTGGTGAGCGTATCCATGTCGCCGAGATCATTCGCCATCCCAATTATGTCTCAGGCCAAAGTTATGACTGGGATATAGCCCTCTTCCGGTTGCAAACACCTTCTACTGCTCCAGTCGTTTCACTGATTGGACCCAATCACCCCGGTTTGGAAGTTGCCAATCTGCAAGCTACCGTCATCGGCTGGGGAGTAACACAAAGTGGTAGCACAGAAAGCAGCGATGTATTACGTCAGGTCTCATTTCCCCTTGTCTCTAACCGCACCTGCACCTATTCTTATGGCGTCTTCGACCCAGACTCGGAGATCACGGCGCGGATGATGTGTGCTGGTCAGATTCAAGGCGGCAAAGACTCTTGCCAGGGTGACAGCGGTGGCCCATTATTGGTCTTCGATTCACCCACCAATCGTTGGCTACAGGTTGGCGTGGTCAGTTGGGGCGCGGGATGCGCAGCTCCCTATTATTACGGTGTTTATACGCGCTTCTCACAATTTTCCACTTGGGTCAGCGACCAGATTCCAGGTATTGCCACACCAACTCCTGTGCTCTATACACCAACACCGTTACCCACCGCCACCCCTACGCCCACTACAACGCCTGTACCCACAACTACGTTGCTTTTAGCCGCACCGTTAACAACGACGGAGCCCGCCCCGGTTTTCTTGCCGATTATCGGTCAACAGACGGCCAAGACGACAAAAGCATTGCAAAATGGTAATTTCGAAGCTAGCACCACAGGTGTTTGGCCCGAGCATACCTTGAAAAGTGCCAAGCTTGTCCTAAACAAGAGCACGCTGAAATTGACGCCCCACGGCGGTAATTTTGCCGTGCGCCTGGCCAACCTCAACGGTGAGGTTGCCGTCATCGAGCAGGATATTACCATTCAGCCGGGTAATACGGTGCTAAAGTATTGGTACTGGATCAAATCCGATGACGACTGTGGCTTTGATTATGGTGGTGTTGTCGTCAATGATGTGGTGGTCGATAAATTTGATCTTTGCAAATCAACTAGCATGACGGGTTGGAAGCAACGCAGTATCAATCTGAATGCCTATGTCGGCCAAACCGTTAACTTGCAATTTCGTGCGGAAACAGACAATCTGGCCGTCAGCGTTCTTTATATTGATGATGTAACCTTTGCCAGCAACACTGAAGTGGCGAGCGCGACTGCCGAAACTGGGTTAACCAGCGTTGCAGACTTGCCAATGGCGATCGAGCAGGTGCAAGGTTTACAACGAATTTGGGCGGCTGCATCCCGTTCCTAGCCTGTGCAAACAAGCGTCGAGCTTGTCTGTTTGGCGCAATTTTTTGCACAGGTTTGGTGTGTCATGGTATAGTTAAAAAGATGTAGAGGAGATGGGAACATCTCTTCCTCGGCGGGAACAATGGCGTTCCCGCTTTTTTTTATCACCATTTAAGTGTCTGAGCCTGTTTTTAACGCTTTGGCAACAAGTGCTCAACACCTGTAGAACTAAGATAGACTACGCTACTTTTACTGATAACGTAAACATTGATATACAAGGAGACGCATGTGAAAATCGCCGTCTTAATTAAACAAACGCCAGACACCGCCGAGCTGCCTAAGGTAACCGCCGAAGAAGTGCGTAGCGGTGCTGTCAAAGCGACGATGGTGATCAACCCCTGGGACGAGTTTGCCGCTGAAGAAGCAATTCAATTGTCGGAACGGGTCAGCGGCGACGCCGTTGCCATTTCGTTAGGCGCGCCGGGTGCGGTTGATGCGCTTAAACATGCGTTAGCGATGGGCGTGGGCGAAGCGGTATTGGTTGATAACAGTAGCCTGGGCGCGGCAGACATTTGGACCACTGCTGCCGTGTTGGCGGCAGCTGTCAAAGCGCAAGCGGATGTCCAATTGGTATTAACCGGCAAACAAAGTGTCGATGATAACAGTGGCGCCGTTTTTGTGGGCGTGGCGCGCACATTGGGGTGGCCGCTACTAACCAACGTGGTTAAAATTACGGATATCGCTGATCGTGCAATTACGGTCGATCGACTGGTGGAAGGTGGCCAGGAGACGGTGCGCGTGGCATTGCCCGCCTTGATTAGTGTATCCAAAGAGATCAACGATCCGCGCTATCCTAGCTTCATGGGCATCCGCAAAGCCAACAAAGCGCAAATCCCCACCCTCGCACCTGCAGATCTGGGCGTGACGGCGCTGACGAGCAAAACACAGTGGACCAATGTGCGCAAACCAGAAGTGCGGCGTACGCAGGTCCAAGTGATTGACGGCGCAACCGTGCAAGAAAAAGCCAAAAAATTAGTCGATGCGTTGCTGGCTGAGAAAGTTATCTAGTGTATCGTCGATCGATAGATCATTCTGATTCGCTGAGATGAGGAGAACCTATGTCTGTTTTGGTTTGGATTGAGCAAATGAATGGCCACGCGCTGGCCAGCAGCTGGGAAGTGTTAGGTAAAGCGCGCCAGGTGGCGGATGAAATCGGTGCTCCATTGGTGGCACTGGTAATGGGCGCCGAAACGACAACCGTCGCCGAAGCTGCGCGCCAGTATGGGGCCGATCTCGTTTTGACGATGACCAGCCCGCTGCTGGAAAAGTTTCGTCTAAGTGCCTACGTCGCCGGGTTGCAGCAAGCAATTGAGGCGATGGAAGCCGCTGTCGTTCTGCTCAGCGCGACCACGCGTGGGCGTGATCTGAGCGCCAGTGTTGCTTGCGAATTGGGGGCTGGTTTAGCGCCCGACGCCATAGACTTGCGCGTGGAAGATGACAAATTGGTTGCTGTACGTGCGATTTATTCCGGCAATATTCTGACGGATATCACCTTTGCTGATGGTATCCAATTTGCCAGCGTGCGCCCGCGTTCGTTTCCTATGCCAGCGGCGGTGGAAGGGGTAGCCGATATTCAAGAACTCGACCTGGATTTGCGCGAAGATCAAGTGCTGGAGCAGGTGCTGGAGGTTAAATCGACCGACACCGGCGAAGTAAACCTGACTGATGCCAAGATCATCGTTTCTGGTGGACGCGGGGTTGCGTCTGATCCGGCTAAGGGTTTTGCATTGGTGGCTGAATTGGCCGGTACGTTAGGGGCAGCGATGGGCGCCAGCCGGGCGGCGGTCGATGCTGGTTATATTCCTTATAAACACCAGGTGGGACAGACTGGCCGCACCGTACGGCCGGATCTCTACATCGCCGCCGGGATTAGTGGCGCAATCCAGCACCTGGCTGGCATGGGCAGCAGCAAGATTATTGTGGCGATCAACAAAGACCGAGAGGCGCCGATCTTTGAGCGGGCGAACTACGGCATTGTCGGTGATCTGTTTGAAATTTTGCCGGTCCTGACCGCCGAGTTTAAGCAGCGCTTGAAGTAGGGATGATGAAGTATGGCAACTAGTCCAATTACGCCTGAGGCGATGGCAATCTATCGGGTAACGACAGAGCGGCGCTGGGCCGAAGAAAAAGTGCAACTCGCAGAGCGCAAAGCGCGGGCGTTGCTTGTGGCGCACCAAGCCGCTGATTTGCTGCGTCACCGGTTTGGCGTGACGCAAGTCGTGCTGTTTGGTTCATTAGCGCATGGGCGTTGGTTTACGCAAGCCTCGGATATTGATCTAGCTGCCTGGGGCATTCAGGACGCCGATTATTTTCTCGCCGTAGCCTGGTTACAAGACTTATCGTCAGAATTTTCGATTGATCTTGTACAAATGGAGCGATGCCGACCTGCCCTTGTTGCTGTTGTCCAGACTGAGGGTATCCCACTATGAAAGAAAACTACCTGTCCCTGGTTGGTCGAATCCGACAGGAACTGCTTGAGATTCAGATGGTTGTCCAACGCATAAACGATATTTGGCAACAAGCCACTCGGTCGAGCGACGATTATTACATTGATGCAACAGCGCTAAATTTGCACAGCTTTTACGCCGGTATCGAACGCATCTTAGAAATGATAGCTGATACAGTCGATCGAACTAAACCTGGCGGCGCGAATTGGCATCAAGAACTTCTGCGCCAAATGGCGGCTGAAATTCCAAGCGTCAGACCAGCCGTCTTAAGTTTGCAGACACGCAACGCGTTAGATCGTTATCGCGGTTTTCGCCATGTCGTTCGTAACGTATACACATTTAATCTCGATCCGATCCAGATCGCACCGCTGATCCAACAACTTGCTCCGACGATGAATGCGGTTGCTAATGAATTTTCTCAATTTGCCGATTGGCTTGAACAATTAGGAAATGGGAGCTAGTTATATGATCCAAAGTGAAGCGCCCGCCTACCAGGCCCATTTTCGCTGTTTTCGGGGCTGCCCTGGCGAATATTCGTTGTACGAAGTAATTTATACCTGTCCGACCTGTGGTGGCTTGTTAGAAGTGCATCACGATGTGGAAGCCCTGCGCACCCGCAGCGCTGAAGAATGGAAGAAAGTAATCGACAGCCGGGTGAGCACGACCAAGTGGCCCTATGGCAGCGGCGTCTGGGGGATGCGCGAATGGGTTGCGCCCGATCTGCGCGACGAAAACGTCGTCAGTATGTATGAAGGCAACACCAATCTTTATTGGGCCGAACGCTTGGGCAAACAAATTGGTGTCTCTGATCTATGGATCAAGCTGTGCGGCAACAGCCATACCGGTAGCTTTAAAGATTTGGGCATGACGGTGTTGGTCAGCGTTGTCAAACAGATGATGGCCGACGGTAGTCCTGTCCAGGCCGTTGCTTGCGCCAGCACGGGCGACACAAGTGCTGCGTTGGCTTCGTATGCCGCTTGTGCGGGGATTCCGGCGGTGATTTTCCTGCCGCAGGGCAAGGTGAGTACAGCGCAATTGGTGCAGCCGGTGGCGAATGGTGCCCATGTGTTGGCGCTCGACACCGATTTTGATGGCTGTATGCGTATTGTCAAAGAAGTAACCCAGGACAACAGCCTTTACCTGGCCAACTCGATGAACAGTATCCGTGTTGAAGGCCAAAAGACGGTGGCGATTGAGATCGTGCGCCAATTCGACTGGGAAGTTCCTGACTGGATCATCGTGCCCGTTGGTAATTTGGGCAATATTAGCGCGCTTTACAAGGGGCTAAAATTGCTGATCGATCTGGGCATCATTCATAAAATGCCGCGTTTAGTCGGTGCACAGGCGGGCAAAGCCAACCCGTTTTATCAAAGTTATTTGAATGGATTTACCCGAAAAGCCGTCATGCCAGCACAGACAACGCTTGCCTCTGCCATTCAGATTGGCGACCCTGTCAGCTATGAAAAGGCCGTACAGGCCGTGCAGGAGACGAATGGCATTGTCGAACAGGCGACGGAGCACGAGTTGGCCAATGCGGCTGCCTTGGCTGATCTGACGGGCATGTACACTTGCCCCCATACGGGCGTCGCGTTGGCCGTGCTCTTCAAGTTGATCGAACGGGGTGAGGTTAAAGCCAGCGACCGGGTCGTGGTGCTAAGCACGGCGCACGGCCTAAAATTTACCGACTTTAAAGTCGGTTATCATGAGAGCAATCTGGCTGAGGTCGAAAGCCAATATGCCAATCCACCGGTCTATCTACCCGCAAATGCCAATGTGGTAAAAGAGGCGATTGCCCGCAAGCTGGGCAATTGACCGGATATTATCGCCAAGAAGAAGCACGCCGGCCACTGTAATAGCGACCGGCGTGCTTCTTCTTGTTTGCTTGTTAACGGGCAGAAGTGTCAATCTAGCTTAAATTCAGCTCGGCTTATTGACCAACCATCGCGGCCACGTCGGGCGGCAGCAGGACGGCATCAACGACATGAATGACGCCATTGCTGGCCATGATGTCAGCGGCGATCACGTTGGCGCCGTTGACGGTGACGTTGCCATCAACCACTTGGACATCAAGTTCGCTGCCCATCAAATCACCACCGACCGCACCCATTTCCATGGTTGGTGCCATCATCGTCGAGATCTGGTCGGACGTGACCACACCTGCGACGACATGATAGGTGAGGATGCGGGTCAGCAGTTCTTTGTCAGCCAACACCATATCGAGCACACCTTCGGGTAGGGCAGCAAACGCATCGTTGGTCGGGGCGAAGACGGTCCATTCGGCGGCGGGGTCAGCCAATACATCGACCAGACCCGCTTCGGTCACCGCTGTGACCAAAGTCGAAAAGTCGGGATTGCTAACTGCGATGTCGACGATCGTACCCATGGCCGCTTCGGGTGCCGTTGTGGCCTCTGCTGTTGTTTCGGTGGCAGCGGGCGCCATCGGTTGGATGGGTTGACAGGCACCGACGAAGAGGGCGGCGCCGGTCAATAACGATACCCAAGTTACTGTTTTCATGTGTCATTTCCTTTGTCTTGCTATACGATGGTTGGATTTAACGATGGTTGAATTGAAACTTTTGTTGAATCAAACTGGGTTGAACCAAACGAATACTGTCATCGCTAAATCCGACGGGCCAATTTGAAAAATGGATGTAGTCAGTTTGTCACATTCAGAAATAGACCGTAGAATCAGTTATATATGACACCACTTCCATCTGATTCGGCTAAACCACTGCTCGATTACCACGCCGTCGCCTTCTCCGCTGGGCGTATGGATTTTACGTGGGAAGCATTAACGCCAGAAGAACGCGCCCAAGCTTATGCAGATTGGGCGGCGGGCAAAGGGTTGATCGATGGTGATCCGCGCTTGCGTCCCGGCTCGGATCGACTGCCCGATTGGGGACTCAACCAGCCATTCTTCCGCACGTTGGCGTTGGATGATGAACGAGCCAATAATGGCGCCCGCCTGCGTGCTGAACTGGCGTCCGCGCGTCCGCTAGAGGTAGAAATTGGCTTTGGCCGCGGCGACTTTTTGTTGGACCAGGCGCGCCGTCATCCACAAACCTTGTACATTGGCTATGAGACCAAAACCAAAGCCACCCGCCTGATGTTGCAGCGTATCGAACGCTACCAAATTGATAACTTATGGTTGAGTGACGACGATGCCCGCTTCAACTTGGCGCGTGTTGTGCCGGATAGCCGTGTGGATGCTATGCACATTCTCTTTCCAGATCCCTGGTGGAAGGCACAACATAAGGTTAAACGGCTCTTTTCACCGCCCTTTGTCGATCTGCTTGCGGCCAAGCTGCACGCTGGTGGACTCCTCTTTTTTAAGAGTGATGTGCAAGAATACGGGGAAATGGTGCGATATCTGGTCGAGCAACAGGGCGCCTTTTCGCCGCACAACCCCGCATTGGCCGCCCGCATCGGCGATCATCTACCTACGCACCGCGAGGCATGGTGTCTGCGTAACAATCGGCCTGTTTTTGTCTACTATTTTGAACGACAGCATCCTGGGCATACCGAGTAGCCGATGAGTAAACCGCGCAAACAGACGCCAATCGACCAATCGCCAGTGTTAACCTGGCCGGGCAAACATAGCCCTACCCCGACCGCACCACGCCCTCTGGCGCTGGTTGAAGTGTTTG
>JBBRVA010000307.1:0-8729 GCA_038247295.1 Caldilineales bacterium
ACATATTCTTCTTCATCGCGCATCAGGCGTAAGTCGCTGCCCGTAGCCGGTAAGAGTAAAACCCCTCCCACCGAGAGCCAACTGGCCGAACCCATGTCCAACCGGTTCAGTCGGCGCAGCGCATCTAAGTCAACGCCCATACGCAGTGCGATCCGCTCAAGGGTGTCACCGGAGCGGACGGTGTAGGTGGCGTTGAGTGATGCAATGATATCGGATGGCGGTCCTTCAACCAGGTTTAGTTCGACCGGGCTAAGCGTCACGGTGGGCAAAGGGTTGAGCGTTGCGGTTGGTGTGCCGGCTGCCCGCTCCTCTGTCGGTGTGGATGTGGCGCGGCGCGTGGGGGTTCGTGTTGCCGTTGGTTCACTTTCGGCCAGTTGATCATCCGTTTCCTCGGCGGTCAGGCTTAACACTTGACCGCGATAGATGGCGTTGGGATTGCTGATGCCATTTAGGCGCATCAAGGTTTGCATATCAACATCGTGGGCTTCGGCAATTTGGCTCAGGGTTTCGCCCGCCTGTACGGTGTGGGTCGTTTCCTTGGGTGTTGCGGTGGGCGTGGCCGTCGCTGCCTGACGGGTGTGCGTACTGGCTGGCGTAGGTGTTGGCGGCTCGGGCGTCGGTTCATCTGCCGTCAATTCTAAGACTTGGCCACGATAGATCGCATGCGGGTTGGAGATGCGGTTGATCGCCATTAGCGTCGTAACATCCAGATCATAGCGTTCGGCAATTTGGCTGAGCGTCTCACCGGCCAAAACGGTATGGCTTTCTGGGCGCGCAGTTGGTTCTGGTGTCCGTGTCGCTGTGCCGACGCGCGTGGCCGTAGGTGTCGATGTGTTCGTCCCCGCACTGCGTTCTCGCGTAGCTGTCGATGGCGTAGCGGTCGCCGTTGCTTGCTCCGACGCCGTCGTCGGCAATTGCAGCACTTGGCCGACAAAAATATCGTTGGCATCGCCAATCGCGTTGAGGCTCATCAATGTAGCCAGATCAACATCATTTGCTTCGGCAATTTGGCTCAGGGTTTCACCGGGTTGCACCGTGTGTTGAGATGGGTCCGCCGTGGGTTGCGGTGTGCTCGGCGGTGGCAACTCCAACTCCTGACCGACGAAGATGCCGTTCGGATCGCTGATGCCGTTGTAAAACATCAGTTGGTTGGTGGATACACTATATTTTTCGGCAATCTGGCTTAATGTTTCACCGGGCTGTACCGTATGTGTTTGCGGCACTGTGGCTTGAGCAAGTGGACCCGCTAATAAAGGCGCGTGTGCGCCGCCCGATAGGGCAAAAAAGAGCCAAAGCAGCGCGCTGAACAAACCGAGCCGGCTCGTATAAGGCGCGGTGCGCGCAATTATCTGCTGGACGGATAAATGGTTATGGTGCTGACGATTCAATGCTTGCCTCGCAGTAGGTGGTTCGAGGTGATAGTGTAATCAATAATTTCCTGGGAGCGTACCCCTATTTTTTGCCATTGTCAAGTGCTGGGGTGCGGGGCGGCGGAGTAGGGGAGACGAGGAGTAGGGGAGACGGGGAGTAGGGGTGTGGGGGTAGGGGAGTAGCTGGACGATATATCTCCCCGTCTCCCTATTCCGCTAACTACCTATCGGCTGTTTGATTAATCACCCACTCTTCGTTACAATAGATCCATGTTCTTTGATAAGGCACGAATCCATCTTAAAGCAGGGGACGGCGGCAACGGTGTTGTTGCCTTCCGTCGGGAAAAATATGTCCCACGCGGCGGCCCGGCCGGTGGTAATGGGGGACGTGGTGGTCACGTCTACTTTGTGGTCGATCCTGGCCTAAATACACTTTCATCTTTTCATAATCAGGTCCATTTCCGGGCCGAACGGGGTGGGCATGGCGAAGGCGCCAATCGCACGGGCGCCTTTGGCGACGATTTAGTCATTCCTGTGCCGCCGGGCACCATTGTCCGCAATGCAGACACCGGCGCAGTGATTGCTGATTTGGCGCGCCCCGGCCAAAAAGAGCTGATCGCACGCGGCGGGCGCGGTGGACGCGGCAACAGCGTCTTCAAATCGGCGCGCAACAAAGCGCCCCGCGTTGCGGAAGATGGGGATAAGGGCGGCGAGTTGTGGTTAGAATTGGAACTCAAGCTCGTCGCCGATATTGGCATCATCGGGGTGCCCAATGCGGGTAAATCCACCTTATTGAGCGTTGTCAGCGCGGCAAAACCCAAGATAGCCGACTATCCGTTTACAACGGTAGTGCCCAATTTGGGCGTGGCCGAAGTCGACCATAAACAAATGGTGTTGGCCGACATTCCAGGGCTATTAGAAGGCGCCCATGATGGTGTTGGCCTTGGCTTAGAGTTTTTGCGCCACATCGAACGCACGCGCATCCTCATTCATTTGTTGAATGGCGATAGCCCGGACCCATTAGGTGATTTTGAGGCGATCAACCAGGAATTGACGCTCTTCAATCCAATCCTGATCGATAAGCCGCAATTGGTCGTCTTTAATAAGATGGATCTGCCGCACGCGCAAGAAAAATGGCCGGCTGTGGAGCAGGCGCTTCAAGCGCGCAATCTGCCTGTCATGGCAATCAGCGCTGCTACACGTGAAAATGTAAAAGAGATGCTGCGCCAATTGCGCACCATGTTGGATGCTTTGCCACCCATTGTCGAGCCAGAAGAAGATATCCTACCCGAAATTGCTCTCGGGGCGGAAGACGATAAATCCTTCCAAATCTACAACCTGGGCGACCATGTCTGGATGGTGGAAGGCGAAGCGATTGAACGCGCCGAGAATAAGATTCAATGGGATTATTATGAATCCGCTATGCGTTTTCAACGAATTTTAAAAGCCATGGGTATTATTGATGCTCTGCGTGCTGCCGGCGTCCAAGAAGGGGACACGGTGCGCATCAACGAAATAGAATTGGTGTGGGGTTATGAAAACGCATTTGGCGAATAGGAAGGGAACTTCTGTCGCCGATCTAAGCGATCAAAGGGCCTGCCACCGTATCGGCGTCTTTGGCGGCACCTTTGATCCGATCCACATCGGCCATCTGATTCTGGCCGAAGAAGCTTGGTTTCAACTTAAATTAGATTGTGTCTACCTTGTCCCGGCTGGTGATCCACCGCACAAGCAAGACCGCCGGTTGACGCTGGTTGAGCATAGAATTCGGATGGCCGAGTTGGCCACCGCCGAAATCGATTATCTCCAAGTGAGCCGCATCGATGCCGACCGGCCTGGGCCGCATTATACCGTAGATATGGTCCGCTTGTTGCGCCAACAGGTTGGACCAGCGGTGGAAATCTACTTTTTGATGGGCATGGACAGCTTGCGTGATTTGCCTAAATGGTACGATCCGGCCTGGTTAGTAGAGAATTGCACATTAGTCGCGCTTAGCCGCCACGATGTCGAACTAGATTGGGAAAAGCTCAATGCTGCGCTGCCTGGCATCCGTGATCGGGTAATCATCCTCGATATGCCCGAACTCGAGATCGCCAGCCACGCGATCCAAGCGCGTGTGCGCGACGGACAACCCATCCGCCACCAACTGCCGCGGGCGGTGGAAGCGTACATTTACAAACATGGTTTGTACAGAGAGTAAGTGGTAATTGGTAAATAGTCGTCGGTGAGTGTCCTACTATTTACCAATTACCACTTACCGCCCTACGGCGTCCCCCCCGTTGTCGCCGTCTGAATCTTTGGCAACGTTTGTAAGCGCAAGAGGAGAAGGGCCGAATTGAATTGGCGGTCAGCTTGCTGGCTAAATTCCTCTTTTGTAATCGTTTGCAGCGTGGTTGCATCGATCATCTGGACCGATGCCTGCTGCTCAATCTTGACATCTGGGGCAATTCCCTGATCTTTAATCAGCGCCATATCTGGTGTTAACCAATTGGTAACGCCCAGGCGAAGCAGTGAGCCATCACTCAAGGTGAATGGTTGGAGCACAGTGCCTGTACCCAACGTCGTTTGGCCTACCAACCGAGCTCGATCATTATCATGCAGAGCGCCGGCGAGGATTTCTGCTGCGCTGGCCGAGCCTTCGTTAATGAGTACAATCATCGGAATATCCCGGGCCAGGCCATCACCGGTTACATCATAGGTAGAAACATTGCCTTTACCATCACGTTCATGTAGAATAACCTCCCCCTCGTCCAAAAATTGGTTGCCGACCCGGATTGCTTCTTGCAAATAACCACCTGGGTTGTTGCGCAAATCTAGCACGAGGCCTTCAACCGGTTTCCCGCTTGCCGCTTCATCGCGAATGGCTTGCAGCGCTACTTCTAATTCATGGCTTGTATCTGCTGCAAATTGGGTGATCTGAACATAAGCCAAGTTGGTGCCAGGCACGCGTGACCAAAGGACACTGTCAATTTCGATCCGGCCCCGTACAATCGTAATATCGACCGGCTCAGTTGTATCGGGATGCAGGACGGTCAAAACAACTGGTGTGCCAGCACGCCCGCGAATCTTGCCGATTACCTCCCATTGTTGCAACCCGGTGACTTCTTCTCCGTCTACCGCCAGCACGATGTCACCCGCCAAGATGCCTGCTGCTTCGGCGGGCGAGCCATGAATCGGGGCTGTAATCGTAAATAGTTCATTCTCGCTGGAAACATAAGCGCCAATGCCCTCAAAGGAACCTTCTAGCGAACTTGCTTCCTGTTTTGCAACTTCTGGGGGGAAAAAGACGGTGTGATTGGTGTCACCGAGGGCATTTAACATGCCTTGAATTGCACCATAGGTCATATTGGTGTAATCAATTTTTTCGCGATCAACAAAATGCGCTAGCACCAGATCCCATGCTTCCCAGAAAATCTTAAATTCGGTGGGAGCTTCGGCGGCCAATGCTGGGCGGGCCAGATAGCCTGTTACATTGCCCACGCTAAATGCAAGCAAGATCGTAACGATAAAAAAGGTGTTTACCAACCAACGTCGATAAAGTCGAATTTTCATTTCTTTTACATCCTGTTGGAAATATACAAAATACGTAAGCTTGATCAGTCAATCGTAATAGAAATTGTAATGTTTATCTGGTATAATAATGTTAGCAATGACCACATCTTGCTTATAAACGCGCTCGTGATGAATACAGGTTTTGATTAAACAAGGTTAAATGTATACTGCTCTATATACACTAGCTAACATTCTATGTAACAATTATGAAAGTAACCTTTAACGCGACTTAATGTTGAATGAGTTTTTATGAGGCAGAAAGGCTTATGACTGAACAAACTACATCCACCAACTATGATCCTAAACGCATCCTTGTTGTTGACGACGCGGCAGATACGCGCTTGATGTTAAACCTGCGGTTGCAACGCGAGGGCTACATTGTCTATGCGGCCAGCAGTGGCACCGAAGCATTGGAAATTGTGCAACGGGAGGGATTACCCCACCTAGTGATTCTTGATATCATGATGCCTGGCATGGATGGTTTTGCTGTTGCTGCCGAATTGCGCAATCGGGGCGATATTCCCATCATCTTCCTTTCTGCTCTGTCGGACACGGACACCAAGGTAGAAGGTCTAAACCGATTCGCAGAAGATTATATTACCAAACCTTTTGCTTTTTCTGAACTTCTGGCCCGCGTGCGACGGGTTTTGTTACGCGTTGCCAACGAACAAGTGGCCGATCCCGAGCTCGTGGTTGATGAAAAACTGCGCATTAACTTTGCTCAACAGTATGCCGTTGTCGGCGATGATCAGATCACGCTGACGCCAACAGAAAATCGCTTGCTCCATATTCTTTATAATAACCGGGGCCGCGTTTTGTCGCCTAGTTTCTTATTGGCCAAAGCTTGGGACCCCGTACGTAAAGGCAGTGTCGAGTCGCTATGGGTGCATGTACGCCGCCTGCGTAGCAAAATTGAGCCGGATGCAGACAATCCACGTTATGTGGTAACGGTGCGTGGCCAGGGTTATTGCCTGCCACAACGCAACAATATGGGTGCGATCAATAGCTAGATGAAAAATAAAAAATGCAAGATGCAGGGCCAATCAGCGCCTGTATCTTGCAACTTGTCATAGCTACTATTTGTACAGTTATCAAATCTAAATTCATATCGATCATTTACGTCATAAACTCCCCTCTTGACGATTTTGTTCCTTGCGCTGGCCTATTTGGTTGGCATCACATTTGGTAGACTTTTTTGGGATACGGGGTGGATTGGTTGTGATTTTCCGGATTGGCTCTGGTGGGTGACATTGGCATTATTGCCTTTGACCCCATTGCTCAACCGGTTACCCTTACAATCAATCTCATCCATCCCATTGCGCTGGCCGCAAAGTGCTGGCTTTGTTTTGCCGCGCCCAGTCGTCACGCCAGCCTTGGTAACGGCGCTGGCCCTTTGCATTTGCATGGGCCTGTTTCGCTATGCCTCCGCCCCTCTCACCCCCTGTTGGACAAGCAACGATCTGGCCGCTTATAATTTACCCGCCGATCGCGCCTTTGATCAAGACGCCCCGCAAGTTACCCTCTATGGCTACGTAAGCAGCTATCCATTAGTGGCAGATAGTAAGCAGCGGATGCATGTGGTGGCTACTCAACTTGATGGTTTGGAAGCTGGCCAGACTGTTGCAGGGGAGCTGCGCTTGACAACCGGCTTGCGCCAGCGCTATCTGTATGGCCAGCCAGTTCGGTTGCGCGGCCGCTTGGTGACACCGCCAGACTTCGAAGATTTTTCGTATCGAGAGTTCTTGGCGCGTAAGGGCGTGCATAGCCTGCTCTACAGCGCCCAGCTTGAAACCCTGGCTGGTCCCAACTTGGGCCATCCTCTTACGCGCCTGCTGTACGCGTTGCGGGCCAAGGGCGAACGCCTGCTCAACCATTATCTGCCTGAACCTTATGCCGCACTTGCCAACGGTATGCTGCTGGGCATCGAGTCTGGCATTCCTGATCCGCTCTATGACAAGTTCAATTTGACCGGCAGCAGCCACGTAATCGTGATCTCTGGCAGCAACGTCGCATTGATTGCCGCGGTAATCCTGGGCTTGAGCCAGCGCCTGCTCGGCCAACGGCGGGCATTGTGGCCCACGCTGGCGGGCATTGGCTGTTATGCGCTCCTGGTCGGCGGCGACGCGGCAGTTTTGCGCGCCGCTTGTATGGGCAGTCTTTATGTTGTGGCAACAACCCTGGGGCGGCGTAGCACGGCCTTGGTTAGTCTGGCCGCCGCTTGTTGGATGATGACTCTGATCAATCCGCTGACACTTTGGGATGTGGGTTTTCAGCTAAGCACTGGGGCCACCGCTGGGTTAATTCTTTTCTCAACGGGCGTGACGGAAATTTTCGGTAAATTGTGGCCAGGCATCAAGGTTGGGCCGTCAACTGGCCCCGTCGAGTTATCGGCTGCTAGTTTGATGGACGCAGCTAGGCGCGTGTTCGGCGGCCTGGTGCAGGATGGTCTTTTTGTCACCATTGCAGCTAATATTTCTACACTGCCGTTAGTTGTCTACTATTTTGGTAGACTCAGTTTGGTAAGTCTGCTTACCAATTTCTTAATCTTGCCGGTGCAACCTCTGATTATGTTGGGGGGTAGTGCTGCGGTTGTCGTTGGCGTAGCCGGATTGGGGTGGCTGGCAGGTATTTTGCTTTGGCTGCCCTGGTTGGGACTGGTATGGACTGTAACGATAGTTCAATGGACAGCGGCGCTACCAGGCGCAAGTTTAGCCATTGTTGGCTATGGGAGCGGCGCCCTTGTGTTTACCTACCTGATTATTTTTACGGTTCACTGGCGCAGCCATCTCTTGGCCAGTTGGCAGAACTGGTGGCGCGGGCAAATCGGCAATTGGCAAAGGCGCATCATTGGTCAGACTGCGGTGAGCGGCTTGGCCGTGGGCGTAATTTTGATCTGGTCTCTGGCGCTCTCCCAACCGGATGGCCGTTTGCATCTCTATTTCTTGGATATTGGCCAGGGTGATGGTGTATTGATTCAAACACCCAGTGGGCGGCAGGTGCTGATCGATGGCGGGGCTAGCCCACAATTACTCTTCAATCAACTAGGCGCGGTAATGCCGTTCTGGGATCGCAGCCTGGATATTATAGCAATGACCAATCCCGACAAAGATCATATGGGCGCCCAGACGGAAGCGCCGGCGCGTCTCGATATTACAACGGCGTTGGAAACGGCTGCCAGCCAGGTTAACACAGATGCCGATGCCTGGCGCACAACGCTTACGGCAGCAGGGGTTGATGTTCGGGTACAGCAAGACGGCGGCTGGATTGATCTGGGGGACGGTGTGGCATTATGGATCTTATGGCCACCAGCAGAAATTTTCATGCGTGGTGCTGCTAGTAACGAGCAATTTATCGACAACGAAAATTCATTGGTGATGAAACTGGTCTACGGCGACTTCAGTGTCTTGCTGACCGGTGATGCTGGATTGCCAGCCGAGATGGCGCTGTTGGCTGCTGGTGCACCTGTCCAGTCAACCGTGCTAAAGGTAGGCCATCATGGCAGCAAAGGCAGTTCTAGCCATACATTTGTGCAGGCGGTCAACCCACAAATTGCGGTGATCCAAAGTGGCGCCGACAACAGTTATGGCCATCCGCACCCAGAAACATTGGCAAATCTGACGGGGCAACTGGTATTACGCAATGATCTACATGGTCGTATTCACATTTACAGCGACGGCCAGCAGATGTGGTTGGAGACAGAGAAGGGCCAGCCAATTCCATAATGGTTTAGTGGTTTGTCCGAGCTTGTGCGCAAGCGGGTGCTCGACCAGGGGCATATCGATCAACCAATTTGGCCAGCCTACCATA
>JBBRVA010000308.1:0-8715 GCA_038247295.1 Caldilineales bacterium
ACCAGAAAAAGCTCATTGAGTATGCACAGTTTCTCCTGCAAACCGAGCAATAGCATAGCAGGACGAAGGCCAGTGGGGTAGAGTTCATTGGCAACTTGTTTCGTCTTACGAGTACAGTCATAGGAGCGCATGCCGAACAGTGGGTGAAGCAGACGGCGGGGCTGTCGCCCGCCGATGGGTGAGCGTTCGACTGAGACGTTCGACGAGCCGGTTGCCTTCTAGGCGCGAGTCGCTCACGCCGAAGTCTCGGCTTTTTGGTGGTGCGCCCGCACCATCCATTCTCGTCTTGTCCCGCCGCTGCTTACCCGGGTGTTCGGCATTTTAGGCGGGGTGAAGGGAAGGCCAAAGAGCAGCAAACCAAGTTAGAGGCAAGAATCGGCATCTCGAATCGGTCAGCAGGCATTTTGTTGTTCTGGATAAGCATCATCGTTGATAGACAAAACAGGCTTGCGAGAAGTTGACGACTCCAGTACAATAAAAAGGCATACAACATAAACAATCAGCAACGACAGAAAGCCGCGTATGCCTAGAAGTCAATCGAACGGATCCGCGAACAGATTCGGCAAGGGCAGTATGATATGACAGCCCATGCAATGGATGAGATGGCTGAAGATGATCTGGACATTGTAGATATTGAATGTTCGATTCTCAACGGTGCTGTAACGCGGATTGATCGTGACGATCCAAGAGGGACGAAATATGTCGTCAAAGGCGGCGCCGCCGATGAGCAAACGCTGGTCGGCACCGCTGGAAGATTTACCAGCGTAGCGCGCTATTTGATTATTACTGCCTACAAAGTGACTGATCCCAATGACTAAAAACCAATACGGATATGCCTGTGAATATTGCTCTGGTACGGTGCAGCCGCGTCTTGTTGCGCGTGAAGTCTTTAAACATAAGCTTGGGTTTGTCTTGTTAGAGAATGTCGTCATCGGCATCTGTGATGAATGTGGGAATCGATACTACAGTGCCGAGATTTTGCACACAGTGCATGAGATAGCCACGGGCAAGCGCAAGCCGGAGCGAGTCGAGTCGATTCCAGTGGTACATCTTCCACCAGCAGAGTTAGTGCCTGTCACGTAGCTTTTCATAAGGCCAGGCGATTGGCGAAAACTTGTAAAGCAAATGAATCTGCATTGATTTGCGCCACATTAAAATTAAAATCACTAAAAATGCCGAACAGTGCGTGCAGTGGATGACTTGCTGCGATCAGGCGTTTTCAGTGTTTGGTGCTCGCTTGGTTATTTGGTGGTTAGGGGAGTTGGTCGCCCGTAGCCGCAAGCCACCCCTGACGCGAGTGTTCGGCCGTCAAGTTAACTTGTACCAACAGAAAAACGTTATTGCTCAAGCGATAGAGTACCAGAGTTTGCTTCTTCCATGCCTGAATCACTCTTTCCCATACTGGAAAACTCGCTCCAGCGGAAGATTAAACACCCGCGCTATCCGAAATGCCACCTCTAGCGACGGCGAGTACTTGTTGCCCTCAATTGCGTTGATTGTCTGACGCGTGACACCAACTTTATCCGCAAGCTCCTGCTGCGTCATCTCACCCTCAACGAAACGGAGCTTGCGGATTTCGTTTGTGACGTGACCGTCACTTTTGCCCATCGCTTATATCCCCCCGCCGATATAAAAATAATTGCGACCCGATCTCTACAAGTTGCGCCAATACCCAAAACCCCAGCAGCACATGCGTGAAGATGAAGTTACCCTGCGTCAATAACGCGGTGCAGAGCGCCAAAAAGACACCAGTCGCCAGTACATAAGCGCCGTTACGCGTCCCCTTTAACTCAATGAGCCGATCCCGTTCATCGGTCTTCGTATATCGGTCGAAGGACGCAATGATGATATGTCCTACGACCTGCGCAAGAACAAGCATCACAACTGTGAGTACAAAGAACAGCACATGATATGGCATCAAGTTAACAGTATTGGTTGGCAACACCGTTACAAGGTAGAAACCGAAACCACCAATAAGGCCAATGAACATCAGCCATAAGCCTTTTTCCTGAAACGAAACGCTCATTTGATGACCTTCCTTCATTCGTTATTGTCCGTTATACCAGCCTATGTGTCAAATATATTTGACAAAGCAGAGGATAGCATAGGCTCGTGCGAATGTCAAGTATTTTTTACACGTCGCGAGCAATATTGTGTGCCAGCTGCCCAACACCGCTTTGCACCTGACAGCCTGTCAAAGACCAGTCCCGTTTTGGGCATTGCGCAGCGGTCAGCTTTCGCAATCTCTTCATGACTGCTTGCCCTGAGCGCAGTCGAAGGGACGCCTACGCACCTTCACTATGCTATTGCAAATAGCCGTTATCCATAGCCACTTGCTGGGCGAGGTCGCTCTGTCTGACTCAGAACTTATCGCTGTTCTTTCCCGCTTCTGACCCTGAGACTTCGGCGTGAGCTCAGTCGAGCCGCTGCCGGCAGGATGCCAGCGTTCCCGGGGCAACTGCGTAACTTCTATTTATATCATGGCCGGAGCAGACCCGCACAGTTGGGCAGTTCCACCTGTACCGGTAGAACCGATGCCTGTTCTGAAGCTGGAGAAACTTCGCCTTGCCTGGATCGATGACTTCGGTGGCGTACCCGTCTGTGCGGAGATCCGTGCTGTGCTTGCGCATCTCGTCGAGGAACTGGGGCGGCAGGGGTGTGACATTCAGCGCTACGTTCCAGCCTCATTTAACTTTGTGACCGTCTGGGAAACGTGGGGTGAGCTACTAGCTGTCGCTATGGGACAAAATCCCTATCTAGTAGCCAGCTTTGTTGGCAGTGATAATTTAGAAACACCCATATCGCGTGGAATTTCAAGCGGGGTTCAACTAACGCTGCCTGAATATTTTACGTCTCTGCGCAAACGCAGTCAGCTTATAACGACATTAGAAGTATTCTTCCAGGAGTGGGATGCGCTCATCTGCCCAGTCATGGCGGTGCCTGCCTTTCCACATTGCGCACAGAACACCCCGATCCTTGTCGATGGTCAATTGGTAGATTACTCGACTGCCTTACTCTCCTACACCTGTCCTTTCAATCTAAGCGGTCATCCCGTGGTAGTGTTGCCAGCCGCGAATTCGCGCGAAGGTTTGCCCATTGGGTTACAGGTGGTAGGACGGCGCTGGGGGGAAGGACGGCTACTGGCCATCGCAAAGACGCTATCACAGGTTACGGAAGGGTATCAGCGACCACCAGGATATTGAGTTGCAGCAAAGAACCGCCCAATATTTTGGCAACACCGTGGTCGTTCAATGATAGTTCTGACCGACATTATGGTCTATCTGCTCTATAAGTCAATACTGCCAAATTTTTCGAAATTTCACTGCAAATGATGATCTGGGCGATCGAGATGCGCAACCATCCAGCCTTCCGCGCACGATGGGCGGCGGAGGTGAAAGCGGTTTTAGATTATATCAAGGAAGTGGTTGCGCGTTAAATACGCGTCACGTTATCCAATCGGACAAAACAAAGGAGAACAGACGATGACGCAACAGATTGCTGCGCGCTGTATCAGACCAACGAGGTTATCATGACTGCATCGTCACTTGTCACTTTTGCCCGCACCGAAGATTTGGACGCGGCCACACGGGCGGCCATTATCCAAGTTTGTATCGCCGCCCATCAGAAAGAAGATTTTCAACATCTGTTCGATTACATCGCTGGCGGTGGCCGGCATTTTCTGGCGTACCGCGACGAGACGTTGGTAAGCCATGCCGTGGTGACGACGCGCTGGCTGCAACCCGCTTTGCTGCCAATCCTAAAGACCGCCTATATCGATGCCGTGGCAACTTTGCCGGTTTACCAAGGCCAGGGGTATGGGAGTGCCGTTATGCGGTGTTTGGCGCAGAATATTAGTGACTACGAGATTGCTGGTTTGGAGACGGATCGGCCATCGTTTTATACGCGTTTGGGCTGGGAAGTTTGGCGCGGCCCCCTCGCCGGACGCAGTGAGCAGGGTTTGATGCCCACGCCAGAGCAAAAGGGCATTATGATTTTACGCTTGGCGGGCACGCCAGCGCTCAATCTCGACGACGCGCTAACGATTGAATGTCAAGCAGGACGGATCTGGTAAAATGGGTAAAATAGATGAGCAAACAGCACATTGATGTAAATTTCCACTGGCGCGAAGGCTGGGAATTTGAGCTGCATGGATTAAAATAGGTAAAGAGAGCTAGTATGTATTGTCAGCACCAGCGCCAGGGAGCTCAGCATGATCATTGCCCATATTAGTGATTCTCATGTCACGCACAAAATAGGCACCAACGATACCCTAGAAGGCACAAGCCTGCGCCTGCAACAAGCCATCGCTCATCTTTTGCAACTGCCGGCCCCACCTGATGTGGTGCTCGTCACCGGTGATTGTGTTAACAGTGGTAGCATCGCCGAATACGAGCGCTTCCAAGCCTTGATCGGTCCCTTGCCAATGCCGGTCTATGTGGTTCCCGGCAATCACGACAACCGCGAGCAGCTCTTAGCGATGTTTGGTGCGCAAGGCAGCACCCCTTTGGAAGGCTTCGCTCAATATGTCGTTGACGTCTGGCCGGTACGCTTGATCGCGCTTGATACACACGTTCCCGAAAAGAATGAGGGTTATCTCTGTGAAAAACGCCTGGCATGGCTGGAAGCACGTTTAGCCGCAGCGCCAACCCGCCCCACCATAATTTTTATGCATCACCCGCCATTTCTCACCGGTCTCAAGGCGTTTGATCAAATCGGGCTGATGAACGCGGATGCCTTTGGCGCCATCGTTGCACGCCATGCCCAGATCGAGCGAATTTTGACTGGCCATATCCATACGATCATGACACAACGTTTCTATGGTACGCTTGCTATATCGTGCGCGGCAACCGCGTATCATATGTTGCCGGATTTTCACCAGCCAGAGCGATTGGCCGTGGTCATGCAACCGCCGACTTGTCTGCTGCATGTGTGGCGTGCCGATACCGGGTTAATCACAAACACGATTTTGATTGGTGATCATGGCCCCGTTAAAGAACTCCATGACGGTGAAAAGTGGATCGCTTGACAAGGATAAAACTTAATGA
This sequence comes from Caldilineales bacterium, assembly GCA_038247295.1. Taxonomy (GTDB): domain Bacteria; phylum Chloroflexota; class Anaerolineae; order Caldilineales; family Caldilineaceae; genus JAPLGZ01. Next base: position 5,046 of record JBBRVA010000308.1, read on the forward strand.
TTTCTGCATTCGAAGCACTCGAACGTCTGCGCGAAGGAAACCGTCGTTTCGTGACCGGGATTGAAAGCCGCGACACATACACGCGCCATCCGCGCTTTAGCGAGTTGGTGACAGGCCAGGCCCCGTTCGCCGTCATTCTCGGCTGTTCAGACTCGCGCGTGCCCGTCGAGATCGTCTTCGACCAAGGCTTGGGTGATCTGTTTGTGATCCGCGTGGCCGGCAACATTGTCGCGCCTTCACAAATCGGCAGCATCGAGTTTGCCGCCGAGCGCTTCGGCACGCGGCTGGTTGTCGTTCTGGGCCATTCACAGTGTGGGTCGATTCTGGCCACGCTCGAAGAACTCCAGCGCCCCACGGAAAACCAATCGCCCAATCTCCGCTCGATTGTGGACCGCGTACGGCCATCGGTGGAAGAATTGCTGGCAACTGAACTCCGGCACGATCGGGCCGCGCTGGTTCAACGTGCCATCCGGGCTAACGTGCGCGCCTCTGTCAACCACCTGCGGCACGGATCCGAAATCCTGGAGGGACTGATCCAGCGTCAAGGGCTGCGTGTCGTCGGCGCCGAGTATTCGCTAGAGACCGGCGTGGTCGATTTCTTCACCGGTCTGCCGGAGACTGGCTAAGCGTAGGTTGCCGCCTGGCTTTCCAGCTTGGGAGAAGCTTAGGAACGATGATTTTATTAAACCAAGAACTTCCCTGTCTATATCAAGCATAAGTTCACGGGTTTATTTAATCCTCGTTCCTTATGAATGTGATGGTGCTGCTGGGCATCAGCTGGTCGCGGCGACGCGGGTGAGTTGAACGATGCTCAATCTAAAGGTAGAGCACAAATAACCAAACATTTTTAGAAGCAACGCCCATGTCAGAAACTCAAGCAAACCAAAAATTTGCCCAATTGGCGCAAAAGATTGTTCCCCAAAGCAAATTGCTGCACACCTGGCCGCTGACAGGTGGCGTCTCCGCGCAGGTAACCGCGTTTGAACTTCAGCACCCCGACGGCCAAATCCAGAAAATGATTGTTCGGCAGCATGGCGCAACCGACTTGAAGCACAATCCCCAGATCGCGGCCGACGAATTTAAGCTCTTGCAGATTTTGCAATCCGTCGGCTTGGCTGCACCGCAACCCTATTACTTTGATCAGTCCGGACAGCTTTTCCTCACGCCCTACGTGGTGATCGAATATATCGAGGGCGAGCCGGCCTTCGCCCCCGTTGATATCGCCGATCTCGTCTTGCAACTCGCCACCCACCTGGCCCAGATCCATCGTGTCGATGCTTCGAAGCTGGATCTGGCTTTTCTCCCGCTGGTCGGCAAAGGGTTTGGGCAACGCCCTGCCACCCTTCACGCGCTAGACGAAGGGCGGATCCGCGACGCGTTGGAAGCAAGCTGGCCGCTAGCGCAGCAGAATCGGTCTGGCTTGCTGCATGGCGATTTTTGGCCGGGCAATGTCCTGTGTAAAGATGGCCGGATCGTTGCCGTGATCGACTGGGAAGATGCGAAGCTGGGCGACCCACTTGTTGATTTGGCCAATAGCCGGCTCGAAATCTTGTGGGCATTCGGTCGCGACGCCATGCACAGCTTTACCCAGCATTATCAAGCTATGCTCCCCATCGATTTCAGCAACCTCGCCTACTGGGATCTGTGCGCGGCGTTGCGCCCCGCGTCTAAATTAGCTGGATGGGGGCTGGATGCACACACCGAACAAGCCATGCGCCAAGCACACAATTGGTTCATCAGCCAAGCGTTTGCCGCGCTATCCATCGGATAAAATCGCCGTATTCCAGTTTTTGAAGCGCACGCGCCAACTTGCCCTAACTCTGAAATACACCTTCCAGGCGTCAACGATTGACCAAGGCATAGAAATATGCGAAAATGAGACCAGGTGGCATCGTCCACCGATCCATTTACCGTTTCCTATCCAGCCCCAAGGGAGGTCTGCGTGACGAATTATGCAAGCGGAACGTTTGAAGTAAAGCTGAATCCTCAGCCACCAGAAGATAATGTGGGTGACCCAACGCTGGGCCGGCTGGCCATCGATAAGCAGTTTTACGGCGATCTCGAAGCGCTTAGTAAGGGCCAGATGTTAGCCGCGGGCACGGCCACGGAAGGCTCGGCCGGTTACGTTGCGCTGGAGCGCGTGGTTGGTGTGTTGCAAGGGCATAGCGGCAGCTTTGTCTTGCAACACAGCGGCACGATGACGCGCGGTGCGCCGCAACTCTCGATCACCATCGTGCCGGATTCTGGCACCGATCAACTGCTTGGGCTCGCCGGCCAAATGACAATTGATATCAGCGACGGCAAACATGCTTACGCGTTTGAGTACACACTTGCGGCATCCGAATAAACCGAAAATTAGTTAAAGACATGTGTTACTAACCCTCACCCAAGGAGATTTCGAAGATGACGATGGTAAATACGGCACCACTCGACGCACAGACGATTGGCGCGCGTGTCGAAGAGTTTTTTCGCGAGGGCTGCGTGCTCTTTCCCAATGTCTTGACAGCAGATGAAGTAGCGGCGCTGCGCGCGAAAACCGATGAATATGCAGCCAAGGCGGATCCAGCAAGCAAATATAGCACCTATGCCGCCAATGCATTTGTGCTCCGCTACTGCCAGGAACTCGATCCAGTCTTTCATGCTATGATGACGCATCCGCCAATTTTGAAGGTGGTGGAGGCTGTGCTAGGGCCAAACGCCAAGTTCAATGCCATGAATGTAATCCGCAATGGGCATGGGCAGGCAATTTCGCATTGGCATGTCGATGATGTGTTGGAATTCCCGCTGCCCGCTGAAATCGCCCGCTTCGATGCCCGCATTCGCATGCCTGTCTTCTGGATGACGGTGCAGGTCGCGCTCAGTGATATTGACAGCGTTGAGCATGGTCCCACTCAATTTGTATCCAAAAGCCATTACTCCGGCCGCAAACCGGACCAAAATCCGGTATTTGAAGGGCAGGGCGCGCAGTCGGTCTTTTGCAAGGCAGGCGACATCTATCTCACCAATCACCAGTGTTGGCATCGCGGTGCGCCGAATCTGTCTGACCGTGTGCGTTATATTATGCAAGTTCAGTATGCCCAGGGCTGGGCGGATCGACGCTTCAAAGGGACCGCTTAGGCTGGATACGGCCAACGCTTGAGCTGCTCAGAATAACGCTACAGGCGCTGTACAACAGTGCGATTGATTGATCAAACATAACCGAGGGAGCCTCGACAAAAATGAATAAATTGAAGCGGGTGGCGGTGCTCCTTTTCGTCCTGCTTTCCTGTGTGGGCTGCGATCAAGCCACCAAAACAGCGGCCCAGAGTCAACTGCGGGTCGCCGAACCTCAGTCATATTTCGGCGATCTGCTCCGCTTTGAATATGCGGAGAACCCAGGCGCATTTCTCAGCCTGGGCGCAAACCTGGCCGAGCACCAACAGTATTGGATATTTACCGTTGTGGTTGCCATCGTTTTAATCAGCTTCTTGGGAATTGCGCTGCGCGAATCGCAAAAACTCCATTGGATAATTCTGATCGCATTTGCCTTGTATCTAGGCGGTGGCATGGGAAATTTGATCGACCGCTTTTTGCATGAAGGGCGGGTCATCGATTTTATGAGCATTGGCATAGGCAACCTGCGCACAGGCATCTTTAATGGTGCCGATATGGCGATTATGGCGGGAGCGGT